>CAZBOC010000258.1:0-4402 GCA_964493225.1 uncultured Caulobacterales bacterium
GCGCTGAAGGAGCGAAGCGGCCATGGCGGCGTATGACGTGGCGATCATTGGCGGAGGCGTCATCGGCATGAGCCTCGCCTGGCGGCTTCAGACACGCGGCGCCCGCGTCGTCGTGATCGACGCCGGCCCCGCCATCCCGCCGGCGACGCTTGCGGCGGCGGGCATGCTGGCCCCTTCCTTCGAGGCCGGCGAGGGTCCCCTGAACGACGCTCTCTACGCCTTCGGGATCAACGCCCTCGACCGCTGGCCCGGCTTCGCCGCGGCGCTGGAGGCCGAAACCGGCCGGGCGATCGACTTCCGGAACGATGGCGTGCTCGGCGTCGCGCAAGACGAAATCGAGGCGGACCGATTGCGCGGCGACGTCGAAACGCTCCGCAGGCGGGGCTCCGAGGCGAGACTGATCGACGCGGGCGCTGCGCGCGGGATGGAGCCCGCGCTCGGCGACCGGATCAGCTGCGCGATGATCGCGCCGCGCGACGGCCAGGTCGACCCGGTCGCGCTTGCGGACGCGCTGAGGGCGGCCTTGCGCCGCTCCGGCGGCGTCCTGCGCGCCGGAGCGCGCGCCGCCCGCATCCATGCGGAGGCCGATGCGGCGAGGGGCGTCATCCTTGAGGACGGAACCCGGATCGCGGCCGGCGCCGTCGCCCTTGCGAGCGGGGCCGCGGCCGCCGGGAAGATCGCCGCGGGCGGATCGTCCCGCGAGATCGCTGCGCCGGTCTTCCCGGTGAAAGGCGAGGCGCTGGCGCTTTGCGATCCCGCGCAGACCCTGCGCGGGGTCGTGCGCGGACGGCGCGCCTATCTGTGTCCGAAGGCGGACGGGCGCATCGTGATCGGCGCGACGGAGGTCCCGAACGATCCCACGCTCGAGGTGTCCCCAGAGGCGATCGACAGGCTGAAAGAAGCAGCGGCGGCGCTCGCGCCCTCGCTCGCGCCGCTCGCCGAGCGGGCCCGCTGGGCCGGGCTGAGGCCGGGAACGCCGGACGGCGCGCCGATCATCGGGCCCGATCCCGCCGGCCCCCGCGGCCTCGTGTTCGCCCTCGGCCATTACCGCAACGGCGTCCTCCTCGCGACGGCCACGGCCGATATCCTCGCGCGCCATCTGCTCGACGGCGGGGACGCGCCGGAGTTGGAGACGTTTTCGATCAATCGGTTTGCGGATTAATAAAATCTTGAAGACGCCGCGCGAAACTCACGCAGGGGAAGGAGCGAACGTCCCATGGTGAACGAAATTTCGGGCGCCGCGCGCGGCGTCGTCGGCGCGATCAGCGAGGCGAGCCGCGAGACCGGCGTGGGTTTCGATCTGCTGGTCAATATCGCCCGGCGCGAGAGCGGCTTCGATCCGCGCGCCGACGCCGCGACGTCTTCGGCGGCGGGCCTGTTCCAGTTCATCGAGCAGACCTGGCTCGGCGCGGTCAAGGCCTATGGCGGCGAACACGGGCTTGAAGCCTACGCGGGGGATATCGCGCGCGGGCCCGACGGGCGCTACCGCGTCGCCGACGAGGCGCGTCGACGGGAGATACTCGACCTTCGCTATGACGCGCAGACCTCCGCTGCGCTGGCGGGTGAATTGACGGCCGGCAACAAGGCGGGCCTTGAGCGAAAGCTCGGCCGCGCCGTGAGCCCCGGCGAGCTTTACGCAGCGCATTTCCTCGGCCTCGCCGGCGCCGCGAAACTCCTGAGCGCGCCGCGGGAGGCTTCCGCGGCCGCGCTCCTGCCCGAGGCGGCCGCCGTCAACGCGCCGGTCTATTTCAATCGCGGGGCCGCGCGGTCCGTTGGCGACGTGATTGCCTCCTTCGATCAGACGATGGGCGCGCGGATCGAGGGCGCCGCCGGCGCGCCCGGCGATGCGGCGGCCACGTCTTCCGCCGCGGCGAGGCGCGAGGCGTTTGCGGTGCGCGGGCGGGCGGGACGCGAACCGGGCGCGGCGCCCCGCGCCGCCGCCGCGCCGCTCGCCCTCATCATCCTGCAGGCGCTTGATCCGAGCGAACTCAGATCGCGCGAGCGCGCCTAGGTCCTTTCGCGCGCGCAGGGCTCGACGGACATGCCCTCCGGCAGCTTCGTCGACGGGTCGCCGCATGCGGCTTCGATCTGCTCCGGTTGCAGATCGATGGCGAGGGAAAAGTCCGCGCCGTCGAGCCGCGCGCCTTCCAGGCTGGCGGCGGAAAGCGAGGCGTTGGCGAAGGTCGCGCCGGACAGATCGGCGCCGTCCAGCCGCGCGCCGGTGAGCTTGGCGTCGGCGAAATCGGCTCCCTTGAGGTTGGCGCCGATGAAGACCGCGCCGGCGCCGTAGGCGCCCTTGAAGACGGCCGAGGCCATGTTGGATGCGGTGAAACGCGCGAATGAAATATCAGCGCGGGTGAAATCCGCGCGCCTGAAGGCGCTCGCCCGCGCTGCGGCTTTCTGCAGATCCGCGCCGGAAAAGACGGCGCCGTTGAAACGACCTGCGCTGAATACCGCCTCGGCGAGGCGCGCCTTGTCGAAATTGGCCCGCTCTCCCGTCGCGCCCTCGAAAGACGCGCCGTCAAGCAGGGCCCCGACGAACTGCGCGTCGGTGATCCGTGAGGCGGCGAAAACCTCCGAGGGATATTCCGCGCTCGTAAAATCAGCGCCCGTCAGATCGCCGGCGGCGAGCGGCGCGGCGGACGCCGGGCCGCCCGAAAGTCGCTGCAGTTTGAGGTCGACGGTCTCGAGCGCGCTGGAAATGTCGGGAACGATCCGGTCCGCGGCGCCGAGGCTGTCGGACAGGCCGCGGCCGAATTCGATGACCGGATTGCTGCCGCGGCGGCGGCCGGCCTTCTCTGTAAGGATCTCCGTCACCAGCGAGAAGGTCATCATGAAGAACAGAATGGTCAGCAAAATGACGCGGATCATCGGCGCAACTCCCATGGGGCGCAGGGGGACGGCCGGCGCCCGCCAGGCGTTACGGTCTCAGCCAAGCGTCAATTTCCGATTAAGGATGAACCGGCATTTAGAATTTCTTCCGCGACCAGCCGGCCGCGCCGCGCGCGGCGTCAAAGGCGCGTCAGGAACAGCCTGTCGAGGCGCCGCAGCTGTCGCATCTGAGGCACGCGCCGTTGCGCACGAGGGTGAACTGACCGCACTCGCTGCAGGCGTCGCCCTCATAACCCTTGATCTTGGCCTCGCGTTCGGCCCGACCCGGCTCGGCGAGGCTGCCGGGCGGCGCTTTCTGGTTGATCGCGTCGGCGAGACGCGCGATCTGGGCTTCGATTTCCGGCGGCCGGATCGCCACGTCGTCGGCCTCGACGTCCGTGAAGGGCGCCGCCGGAGCGCCTTCGCCTCCATCGCCGTCCCCGTCTCCGTCTCCGCCGGATTTGCGCAGGCGGTCGAAGTCGCCGCCGCGCAGGACGACGAGATTGTCGGTGACCGTCGAACGGGAAAAGCCCTTGGAGATCAGTTTAGTCGCGTCTTCCTGGATCTTCTCGCCCTCGACCCCGTGGCCGATGGCGTCGACCGCCGAATCCTGCGGGTCGACATGGGCGAGGTCGGCCCGTCCGAGATAGGAGATTGCAAGCTCGCGGAAGATGTAATCGAGGATCGAGGTCGCATGCTTGATCTGGTCGTTGCCCTGGACGGGGCCGGACGGGTCGAACCGCGTGAAGACATAGGCGTCGACGAATTCCTCCAGCGGCACGCCATATTGCAGGCCGAGGGAGACCGCGATCGCGAAATTATTCATCAGGCTTCGGAATGCCGCGCCCTCCTTGTGCATGTCGACGAAAATCTCGCCGAGTTCGCCGTCGTCGAACTCGCCCGTATGGAGATAGACCTTGTGGCCGCCGACGATCGCTTTCTGGATGTAACCCTTGCGCCGGTCGGGCAGTCGGCGGCGCCCGGGCGTGCGTTCGATGATGCGCTCGACGATCCTTTCAGCGACGATTTTGGAACGCTCCGCTTGCGGTGCGTTCGCGATGGTCTCGGCGAGGCTTTGCTCCTCTTCCTCCCGCTCGCCCCCGTCGTCGGCGAGGATCGCGCCCATCAGCGGCTGGGAGAGTTTCGAGCCGTCGCGGTAAAGCGCGATCGATTTCAGCCCCAGCCGCCAGGCCTGCATGTAGGCGCCGGCGCAGGCGTCGAGGGAGGCGGCGTTCGGCAGGTTCACGGTTTTCGAATAGCCGCCGGAGACGAAGGGCTGGGCCGCGGCCATCATCTTCAGATGCGCCTCGACGGAAAGCGCCCGCGCGCCGATGCGCCCGCAGGGCGTCGCGCAATCGAACACGGCGAGATGCTCCGGCTTCAGGTGCGGCGCGCCTTCGAGCGTCATCGCCCCGCAGCAATAAAGGTTCGCGGCGTGGATTTCCTCGTCGGAAAAACCGATGTCGCGCAACATGTCGTAGCCGGACGAGGCGAGATGCTCGCCCTCGAAGCCCAGAACATTCGTGCAGAA
>CAZBOC010000259.1:0-4372 GCA_964493225.1 uncultured Caulobacterales bacterium
GGTCGAGGACGGGGAACCCCGGGCGCAAACCGTCGACCTGTCCCTCGACGTCGACGGCGTCGAGGCGCAGGTTCCGGCGAGGGTCTTCGTCAGCCGTCTCGGTCCCGATCGGGTCTCGGTCGAGACGGTGGAGCCCGTTCTGATCCTCGCCGATGATTTCGGCCTCGCCGCGGGAATTGAGCAACTGCGCGAAATCGCCGGCCTGCCGGCCATCAGCGCAGCGGTCCCCGTTACGGCTTCGCTCGTTTTCGAGCGTTAGCTGCCGAACGAGGGCCCCAGGAACGGCGCAGACCGCTCGGGCGCGCGCGCTTTAAGCCGCCTTTTTCGTCGCCCCCCTTGCCGCGCCGCGCTTTGGATTTAATCCGACTTTAAAGCGTATGCCCCATAAGGCGGTCTGCGGCGGCGGCGGCTCTGCGTATCTGGGCTGCTGCCGGCGCATCCTCAGCCGGTCGCCGAGAGCGCCGGGCAGTTTTCCGCCGGCCGCGCGCCCACGCTCGCCGTCTCCGGATCGAACCATTTCGCCTCAAGCGCCTCCCAGAAGCCGTCGAGCTCGTTTTCCATAATCCATTTGTTCAGCGCGTCGCGCAGCGCTTCGTCGCCCTGATTCAGGGCGTAGGCTTCGATAGTCCGCATCAGCGCCAATTGATGAGGAACGGTGTATTCCGGCTTCTTGTTGCGGCTGATAAGGTCGTCATAGGGACTGAACATCACCGCCCCGTCGATGGCGCCCGAGCGCAGCGCCTCCATGATGGCGGAGAATGAGGAAAAGCCCCTGAGGTCGGCCTCGTAAAATTCGCCCTGGGCGACCTGGCCCGACACGCCGCCGACCTGGTAGCCGATGGCGAGATCCTTGTCGTTCATCGCGCGAAGGGATTTGCGTTTCCCGGCGGCGTTTTTCTCAAGGACGAGAAAATATTCCGTATCGTGATAGGGCAGTGAAAAATCGAGGACGCGCCGGCGCTCGGGCGTGTTGGAATAACCGGAAGCGATCATGTCCGCTTCGTCATCAAGGAGGGCCGACACGAGTTCGCAGAACGGTTTTTCCACGTAAGCCACTTCGACGCCGAGTTCCGACGCCAGCGCCTTGGTCGCGTCGATCTCAAAGCCGGAATAACCGCCGTCTTCGTCTTTGATGACGAAGGGCGTCAGGGGCGAAATCGCCACGCGCAGGACGCCGCGTTCTTCGACGGCGTCGAGGTCGCCGGCCGCTGCGGTCTGGGACGCGGCCACGCTCGCGATTGCGCCGGCGAAAAGCGCGGTCAAATATGTTATGAAATCTGTCATGGATGCGGGACCCCTGTCACCCGGAAGGACGGCGCGCGCACTATCGCATGCGCCGCAGCGAACGCAACGGCGGCGCGCGTCGAGAAGCGCCCGCACGCGGCCGCGCTCGCCGAACCTCGCGCGCGGGGCTTAGCAAAGGATTGAAGCCTCGCGTTCAAAGCGCCGGATCGCCGGCCCGGCCGCGCTTGACGGAATTTTAGACAAATGCGCGCCGGCCCCGAGGCGGCCGGTTAAGATCTTCCGCCCATAGTCGAGAGCTCAGGGGCGGCCGCTTTTGCCTCGAGAGCTGTCGGAGGATCTGATGCCCGCGTCCATGCGCGTCATTGTATTCGCATCGCAAAAGGGCGGCTCCGGCAAGACGACCCTCGCCGGGCATGTCGCAGTCGAGGCCGAACGCGACGGCGCGGGCCCGGTCGCCATTGTCGACACCGACCCGCAGGCGTCCCTCGCGAAATGGTGGAACGCGCGCACCGAGCCCGCGCCCGCCTTCATCCAGTCGGTCTATTCCAATCTCTTCTACGATCTCGACCGCGCGCGCGCCGCCGGCTTTCGTCTCGTCGTCATAGACACGCCGCCCGCCGTCACCCGCGCGATCGCCGAGGTTGTGAGCTTCGCGGATCTCGTCGTCGCGCCGACCCGGCCGAGCCCGCACGACATCCGCGCCGTCGGCGCAACAGTCGACATCGCCGAGGCTCACGGCAAGCCGCTCGTATTCGTCATCAACGGCGCGACGCCCCAGGCGCGCATCACCTCCGAGGCGGCGATCGCCCTTTCCCAGCACGGCACCGTGGCCCCGTCCTTCCTGCACAATCGCGTCGACTACGCGGCCTCGATGATCGACGGGCGCACGGTGATGGAGGTCGACCCGTTCTGCAAATCGTCGCGCGAGGTCGGCGCGCTGTGGCGCTATCTGCGCGAGCGGCTTGAGCGGGCCGAGGGCGGCTGGCGTCCGGGCGAGGGCGGGCCGGCCTTCGCGCCGTCGCACACCCGCGCCTTCGGCCGGCGCGCCGCCCAGTGATCAGCGCAGCGCCGGCGCCGACGACCGGAACGGAACGCTCAATCGACGGCGCTTGCGTCGCGACGGCAGAAGGAAGCGCGAGATGTCGCCGATGAAAACCGCCAGACCCGCAGTCAAAGCCAAGGCCGGTCCGCGTTTCGCGTCCCTGAGCGCTGAAATGCTGAGCGCGGGCGCAGGCGCGATTACCCGGCCGGGCGCGCGGATCTATTCGCGTCCCGGCGAAAAGGGCGGGCGAGCTCCCGCGGGCCCGCCCGACGCTCCGGAGGCCGGGGCGCGCATCGCCGTGACCTTCCGCATGGAGAGGACGGAGTTCCATCGTCTGCGCCGGGGCGCGCAGATCATCGGCGTCAGACCGCGCGACGTCGTCCATCGCGCGATCAAGAATTGCCTCGACGCCTATGGCGTCGACGCGCCGAAGAAGGGCGCGAACAAGCCGGCGCACTGAGGCGGGCGCGCCGCCGGTCGCGCAACAAAGACAGCGCGCCGACGACGGCGGCTTTGCAACGGCGCGCCGCAGGACGCTCAGTAATCCCTCGCGAAATCGCGCGCGCCGTTGCGTCGGGCGCTCAGGCGATCCATACGCGGATCGTCGAAAGCATCGACCGCGTCGTCCATCAGCGTCCTGATGCAGGCTTCCTCCTGGGCGCGCGCGGTCAGAGCCTTGCGCCCCGGCGTCGTGCAATAGCTTTCAACGCGATCGGCGAGGCGATCATACATCGCGTCGGCCGCCCGCGCGTTCGACAACTCGTCCTTGTGGTAATCGAATTCAAAGTCCTGCGCGAGCGCCGGCGAAGCGAGTGCGGCGGCGGCGAATGCGGTAATGACGGTCTTCAGCATAGCGACAATATCTCCCACCTGGTCGGACGCAAAGCCCGACATGGTTTCAACGACGCCCTCATCTGATGGAATGTTATGGCGATCAGCATCCGGAAGTATCCGGCGCATTGGCGATCTTTATACGCACAGTAAACAAACTCTGAACGCGTTTGTACAGCCGGCTCGTCGCGGCCCGGACGCGGTTCGTCTCTTTGGAGAAATTCCACGGCGCCGCGCCCGCCGGCCGGTCGGCGCGGCCGCGCGGGCCCGGGGCGCGCGGACCGCGCCATTGGCGTTTTTCGGATTTTCCTTGCGGGGCGCGCCGTTACCGGCGTTTTCTCACATGGCGCTGTTGATTTCGGCGGGCTTTGGACGGTATGTCCCCGCGCGGGGCGTGCGTTCGACGCCGACTTCATGGTCATCAACCGAAGGATCCTATGGGGCGGACCATTTTCCTGGCGGCGGCGCTCGGCGCGCTCTGGCTGCTCTTGTCGGGTTTCTTCGACAAGGGGCTTCTCCTGTTTTTCGGCGCCGCGTCGGTCGCGCTGACGGCCTGGCTGGCGCGCCGCGCCGGCGTGGTCGACGCCGAAGGCGTGCCGGGCGGGATCATGCCGGGCATTTTCGGCTACTGGATCTGGCTTTCCACGGAAATCGGGAAATCGAACATCGCCGTCGCGCGCCAGGCGCTGGCGGTCCAACCGAAACTCTCGCCGAAGCTGTTCGCCGTGCCGATCGCGCCCAGAACCGAGGCGGGGATCGCGACATTCGCCAATTCCATCACGCTGACGCCGGGGACCGTGAGCGTCGATCTTGAGGCGGATCATATCCTCGTCCACGCGCTGACCGGCGACCTCGCCGACGAGGCGACGATCGCGGAGATGGGCGCGCGCATTCGCCGCTGCGAGAACGGGGGCGCGGTCTGAGCCCCATGTTCGCCGTCGCCGCCATCGCCGTCATTTTCTCCATGGCCGTCCTTCTGGCGCGGGCCTTCGCTGGTCCGACGCTCTACGACCGCGTCCTCGCCGGCAACAGTTTCGGCACCAAAACCGTCATTCTCATCGGGGTGATGGGGTTTCTTATGGGGCGTCCGGACTTTCTCGACATTGCGATCCTGTACGCCCTGATCAATTTCGCGTCGCTGATCGCCATCCTGAAATTCTTCCGCTACCGGACCTTGTCGGTCTCGATGCAGGGCGCGGCGACCGACCGGCCCGTCTATATCGAGAACCGCCTCGGCGAGCGCGTCCGCGCGCC
>CAZBOC010000260.1:0-4364 GCA_964493225.1 uncultured Caulobacterales bacterium
CCGCCGCGCGCGCCGCTTCCTGAGCTTCGGCGAGGACCACGCCCGCATCGACCGTTATCGTGTTGTTCAACGGCGAGACTTCGCGGATCTTTCGCATGCGGCGCGTCGACAGGAGGATTTCCGGGCCGAACGGGATCTGCCCGCCGACAAGACCGGTGTTGCCCCCCTGCGGCGTGATCGCGACGCGCGCCCCGGCGCAGATTTTGACCACCTCGGCGACCTCCTCCGTCGAGGCGGGGGCGACGATCATCGCCGCCTCCCCCGGCCAGCGGTTGCGCCATTCCGACAAAAAGGGCGCGGCGTCCTCGCCGGCGACAACCCCCTTGGACCCGACGATTTCGGCGATCGCCTTAAGGGTTTCAGGCGCAGGAGATCGCAGAGGGAGGGGGGCGTTCATGCGCTTAACATCGCGCGATTTTCCGCCCGGTCAAGGCTGCGGGAGCGCGACACGCCGCGCCGGCCGCGCTAAGCTCGGGCGCGCATCCACAAGGGAGACGGCCCATGGCAGAAGCGATCAACGCGTTCCGCATCGAGACGAGCGAGGACGCCTTGGACGACCTGCGACGGCGGATCAGGGCGACGCGATATCCGGAGGCCGAGACCGTCGGTGACTGGTCGCAGGGCGCGCCCCTCGCCTATGTGAAGGAACTCGCGGCCTATTGGGCCGACGGCTATGACTGGCGGCGCTGCGAGGCGGCGCTGAACGCCCTGCCGCAATTCAAAACCGACATCGACGGGCTGGGGATCCATTTCCTCCATGTGCGCTCGCCCGAGCCGGCGGCGCGGCCGCTGATCATGACCCATGGCTGGCCCGGCTCCGTGCTCGAATTTCTCGAGGTCATCGGTCCGCTGACCGATCCGGAGGCCCATGGCGGCGAGGCGTCCGAGGCGTTCCACGTCGTCTGCCCGTCGCTGCCGGGATACGGGTTTTCAGACAAACCGACGGCGACCGGCTGGGGCGTTGAAAGGATCGCGAGCGCCTGGGACGCGCTCATGCGCCGGCTCGGCTACAGCGCCTATTTCGCGCAGGGCGGCGACTGGGGCGGCGCCGTGACGACGATGATCGGGGTGGAGAACAAGGGCGCCTGCAAGGGGCTCCACGTCAATATGTCCTACGCCATGCCCGACCCGCAAACCATGGGCGACCTGACGGAGGCGGAGAAATCAGCCCTAAAAGGAATTGAATTCTATCAGGAGTGGGATTCCGGCTATTCGAAGCAGCAATCGACCCGCCCCCAGACGCTCGGCTACGGCCTTGCGGATTCGCCGGTTGGGCAGATGGCCTGGATCCTCGAGAAATTTCACCGCTGGACGGATTGCGACGGACATCCGGAAAACGCCGTCTCGCGCGATCATCTCCTCGACAACATCACCCTCTACTGGCTGACGAACTCCGCCGCCTCCTCGGCGCGGCTCTACTGGGAGAGCTTTCGCAAATGGAGCATGGAGCCGGTCGCCATCCCGTCGGCCATGAGCATCTTCCCGAAGGAGATCTTCCGCGCCTCCGAGCGCTGGGCCCGCAAGCGCTACACGGATCTTCGTTACTTCAACACGCCGGAAAAAGGCGGACATTTCGCGGCGCTCGAACAGCCGGCGCTCTTCGCCCGCGAGGTGCGCGCCGCGTTTGCGGCGATGTCGCTCGATTAGGGGCGCGGCGCGGCGGCGCGCTTCAGGCGGTCGTTGATCGCCTCGCCGAGGCCCACTTGCGGGACGGGCGCAGCGGCGATGCCGGCGAGGTTTTGCTTCGCACAGATTTTATCGAGGGCGCGCAGATGGGCGAAAAGGTTCGCCGCCGCCTCGCGCAGATCGCCCGCGGGGCTGAGATTGAGAACGTGCGCCGCCCGTTCCGGTGCGGCGCCGAAGGCGAGAAAGGCTTCGTCCGGCTCGGGGCGTTCGACGTTCAGGCGGAGCGCGGCGCGCGGCGCGTAATGGCTCGCCAGCATGCCCGGCGCCCGGGGGCGGTTCGCCGCTGCGGGACCATGTTCCGCCTGCGGATCGAGAAGCGGCTCGCCTATGACGGCCTCCAACCTCTCGCGCGCGAGCCCGCCGGCGCGCAGGATCGCAGCGGCCCCTGCGTCGACGCGGATGATGGTCGATTCAACGCCCACTTCGCAGGGCCCGCCGTCGAGGATCCTATCCACCTTGTCGCCGAGGCCTTCGCGCACGTGATCGGCCGTCGTTGGACTGACCGCGCCGGAAGGGTTCGCGCTCGGCGCGGCGAGGGGCCGGCCCGCGGCCTCGATGAGCGCACTGGCGATCGGGTGCGCCGGCGCGCGGATCGCGACCGTGTCGAGCCCCGCCGAGACAAGCAGCGAGAGCGCGCTCTCCTCGCGGCGGGGCAGGACGAGCGTCAACGGTCCCGGCCAGAAGGCCTCGGCGAGGCGCATCGCGAGCGGCGAGAAATCCCCATGGGCGCGCGCCATCTCAATCCCCGTCACATGGGCGATGAGCGGATTGAAGCGCGGCCGGCCCTTCGCCTCGAAGATCCGCGCGACGGCGGCGTCATTCGTTGCGTCCGCGGCGAGGCCGTAGACCGTCTCCGTCGGCATGGCGACGAGCCCGCCGCCCGCAATGACCCGCGCCGCCTCGTCGATGTCGTTTTGCTCCGAGAGCGGATCAGCCATCCGACCCCGCGGAGGGCGCGGCGTCGACGGCGTATTCCCGCAGGACCTCGATCGGCACGACGGCGAGGGTCTCCTCATGGGTCGCCTCAAGCACGATGGGGCAGGCCGCGCCGTCATCGAGGGCGTCCTTCCAGCGCGTCAGGCAGACGCACCACTGGTCGCCGGGCTTGAGGCCGGCGAAGCCGAATTCCGGACGCGGCGTGACGAGGTCGTTCCCGGTGCGGCGCTGGTGGTCGAGAAATTCCGCCGTCACCCGGCCGCAGACGACATGCATGCCGCGGTCATGGCCGTCCGTGTTGCAACAGCCGTCGCGGAACCAGCCCGTCAGGGGATCGGTCGAACAGACGGCGAGCGGCCCGCCGAGGACATTGCGGGCGTCGGTGGGGTTTGGGGGCATGGCGGATCTTTCAACTTTTCGCGATCGCAGCGGCAATTTGTTCCGCATCTTGATCTCACGGCGTCCTGATGTTTCGCGCTGAGAGTCTCGCGGTCCGCCGTGAAACTTGTCAAGGACCGCGTCCTAGCGGCCGCGTCGCGGGACGGCTGGCGCGCGCAAGCCGTCGGCCTGGGAAACCTCCCGCGGGACGCAACCGTTACTTCAGGAAAATCAATGAGTTAACCCGCTACGGCGAGCCGCCAGCCCCGACCGTATTCAGGATCCCCATGCCGGCTCGCGGCCGCCGCGACGACGCGGCGCTGCCTCGCCCGCTCGCATTCCCGCGCCGGCGGCGGCATTATGCATGCAACAAAAGGAGCAGCACCCATGGCTTTTGCTACGCCCGTCCGCGACATGCGCTTTGCGCTCGACCACATGGCGGGGCTTGGCCGCCTCGGCGACACCGGCGCGTTCCCGGATCTTTCCGACGACCTCGTCTCGGCGATCCTCGAAGAGATGGGCAAATATTGCGACAACGTGCTGGCGCCCCTCAACTGGGAGAGCGACCAGAACGGCGCGGCGCTGGAGAACGGGGTCGTCCGTACGACGCCCGGCTTCAAAGAGGCCTACCGGCAATACGCCGAAGGCGGGTGGAACGCCCTCGCCTTCCCAGAAGAGGTCGGCGGACAGGGCATGCCGTCGACGCTGGCGGTCGTTCTGATGGACGCGATCAACGCCGCGTCCATGTCCTTCGGGCTCTGCCCGATGCTCACCATGGGGGCGGTCAAGGCGATCCTCCATGCGGGCACGGAGGAGCAAAAGCGGCTCTATATCGAGAAAATGGTCTCCGGCGAGTGGACCGGCGCCATGAACCTGACCGAGCCCCAGGCGGGCTCCGACCTATCGGGCCTGCGCGCGAAAGCCGAGCCCCTCGGCGACGGGCGCTACAAGATCACGGGCCAGAAAATCTACATCACCTATGGCGACCACGACATGGCCGACAATATCGTCCACCTCGTCCTCGCGCGCCTGCCCGACGCGCCGGAAGGCACCGCCGGGATCTCGATGTTCCTTGTACCGAAGGTCCACGTCAACGAAGACGGCTCCCTCGGCGCGCGCAACGACGTCCAGTGCGTCGGCCTTGAAGAAAAGCTCGGCGCCCATGGCAGCCCGACCTGCGTCATGGCCTTCGGCGAGAACGGCGAATGCACCGGGACGCTCCTCGGCGAGGAGAACAAGGGCCTGAAGAAGATGTTCGTCATGATGAACTCCGCCCGCCTCGACGTCGGCGCGCAGGCCGTCGGCGGCGCCGAGGCCGCCTATCAGCATGCGCTGCAATACGCCCAGGACCGCAAACAGGGCCG
>CAZBOC010000261.1:0-4357 GCA_964493225.1 uncultured Caulobacterales bacterium
ATGAAAATCAGCACCTGGAACATCAATTCCGTCCGCCTGCGCATCGATCACGTCACGCGTTTCCTCGCCGAGACGGGGCCGGATGTCTTGTGTCTGCAGGAGACGAAATGCCGGGACGACCAGTTTCCGGTGAAGGCGTTTCACAAGGCGGGCTACGAACATCTCGCGATCTCCGGCCAGGCCGGCTATCACGGCGTCGCCATCGCCTCGCGCATTCCCTTGAAAAACATCTCGGTGCGTCGTTTCTGCGGCAAGGATGATTGCCGCCACATCCAGGCGAGCCTGCCGGGCGGGGTCGAGCTCCACAATTTCTACGTGCCCGCCGGCGGCGACGAGCCCGACCCGGAGACGAATGAAAAGTTCGCCCACAAACTGGCGTTCATGCAGGAGATGCGCGACTGGTTTCACGCCATGGACGGCCCCCGCAGGAAGCGGGTCCTCGTCGGCGATCTCAATGTCGCGCCCCACGAACACGACGTCTGGTCCCACAAACAGCTGCTGAAGGTCGTCTCCCATACGCCGGTCGAGGTCGAGCATCTCGGCGAGGTGGCGGAGGCGGCGAAATGGGTCGATGTCGCGCGGGAATTCGCTGAACCGGACGAAAAGCTCTATTCCTGGTGGTCGTATCGCGCGAGGGACTGGCGGGCGTCAAATCGCGGGCGCCGCCTCGACCATATCTGGGTTTCGCCGTCTCTGAAAAAGGCCGCCCTAGGCCGCGGCCGTTCGGCCTTTGAAATCCATGACGACGCGCGCGGCTGGGAGAAACCTTCCGACCACGCACCGGTCACGCTGAAACTCGCGCTGTCCTGAGCGCGGCGGAACGGCGGTGCGCTGGATCAAACGAGGAAAAGCGACGCGCAATGTTCGACTTTATCCGCAAGCCGCTTTTATGGGCCTGCCTCGACAAGGGCTACGACAAGGAAATCGGCGGCGTCGATTACCACCTGAAGAGCGCCCAGGACCTCGCCGTTTATGCGCAACTGAGGCACGCCGAAAACCTTCGTATCGCCGAGATCGGCGGCGGCGCCTCGCGGCTTCTCCAACGTCTCGCCAAGAATAATGCGTGTTTCAACGTCGACAAATTCCAAGGCGACGGCAACGGTCCGGCGAAGACCGTTCGAATCCGGGGCGTCAAGAATATCGAGGTTTTCCTCGGCGAGCATTCGCCGGCGCTGGAAGAGGCGTCATTCGACGCCGTGTTCTCGATCTCCGTCATAGAGCATGTCCCTGATTCCCGGCTCGACGCGTTTCTGGACGATGGTTGCCGCATTCTGCAGCCGGGCGGCCTCTGGCTCCACGCGATCGACATCTACATCGAAGATGCGCCGGCGGAGCATTACCGGAAGCGCTTCGAGCGGTATCGGCGGTGGGCCGACGACCCGCGCTTCGAGCCGGTCGGCGAAATCTATCGCGGCCCGCTCCGGTTTTCGTGCTCCATGGCGAGCAATCCCGACGACACGATGCACCAATGGGGCCGAATCTCCCCCAAACTCGTCGATCTGCGGCAGCGCGCGCAATGCGTCTCGGTGATCATCGGATGCCGGAAGCGGTAGGCGGCCCTATCCCCGATCCGCCTGTCCGGCGCTGATCTGACGGGCTGACCCGCTGCAAATCCCTGCTATGGTTCGCCCATGGACCGTTTCGCTTCCCGCGGGCTCGCATTGTGGTTCGCCGCTCTTGCGGCGTTAGCACAGGCGCTCGCGTCGCCTGTCCATTCGGCGGTCCGGCAGTCGGAATTCGATCCGGCGCATGCTTTCTGCGCCGCCTCGCAGGCGTTGTCGCCGGACGCGATTGCAGCGGCGAGGGCGCTCGCGATGGCGTTCGGCGAAAAAGCCCCGTCCCAAGACGAAGCGTCCCGCGGCTGTCCATTTTGCGTCGCAGCGGCTGCGGCCCTAGAGCCGGGCGCGCCTGACACGGCCGCGATCATTCTTCCTGGGCTGATACCGGAAGCGCCGCCGCCGGCGACGCAGCCGTTTTACGCCGCCTTCGGGCCGCCGCTCGGGGGCAGGGCGCCGCCTCGATTCTCGTAAGGACCGAAACCGCCGTTTCCACCGGCCGCCGCATGGCTGCGGGGGCCATATAGCCTTGCGAGATGAAAGATGAAAATGATGAACCGTCCGACAGCGGGCGCGGCCCTGTGCGCCGCCGCCTCGATCCTCACAATGCCCGTCGTCGCCCATGAAGGCGACGGCGGCGACGTCACCTACGCTAGCGACCATGCGCCCATCGGCGTCATGGCAGACCATCGCCACGCCCGGGGCGAATTCATGATCTCCTATCGCTTCGCCCGCATGGAGATGGCCGGCAGCCGCGACGGGACAGACCGATTAAGCCCGGAGGATATCGCAACAACGGTCGCGAACCCGTTCGCCGGCCAGCCGATGCAGCCGGCGACCCTGCGCGTCGTCCCGACCGACATGACGATGCAAATGCACATGGGCGGGATCATGTACGGGCTCACCGATCGCGTCACGCTGATGGCGATGGGCATGTGGATGACGAACGATATGGACCACGTCACGTTCCAGGGGCCGTCGGGTGTGACGCGCCTCGGAGAGTTCACAACCCGGACGTCGGGCGTCGGCGACACGAGGCTTGGCGCGATCATTGGTCTCGACCACGGCGGCGACGCCCATCGCCAGGTCAATCTCGGCCTCGCCCTGTCGCTGCCTACGGGATCGATCGAGGAGACGGACCGGATCCTGACGCCGACGGGCGCGACACCGAGCCCTCGACTTCCCTATCCGATGCAGCTCGGTTCGGGCACGGTCGATTTCAAGCCGTCGCTCACCGCCCGCACGCGGCGGGGGGATGTCAGCTTCGGCGCGCAAACTTCCGCCGTCGTGCGGCTGGAACAGAATGACGAAGGCTATGCGCTCGGCGACGTCTATGAGGCTACAGCCTGGCTCGCCTATGAGCCGCGGCCATGGATCTCCGTTTCCGGGCGCATTCGCGGCTGGACGGCGGCGGCAATCAAGGGCGGCGATCCTCTGATCCGCGGGCCCGTCCAGACGGCGGACCCGTTGAACCAGGGCGGCGACGTGGTCGAGGCGCTTGTCGGCCTCAATCTCGCCGGCTCGTCCGGCGTTCTGAAAGGGCACAGGGTCGCGGTCGAGGCCGGCTTTCCCCTCCGCCGCGACCTCAACGGTCCGCAATTGGAGACGGACTTCACCCTCACCCTCGGCTGGCAGAAGGCGTTCTGAGAGGCGTCCCGGCGAGGAGGGCTCCGAGGCCCCCTCGAACTTCTATCCGCATGCCGCGTTCAGAATGTCCGCAAGCGCGTCAACTTCCGCGGCGTCGTTGTAGACATGCATCGACAGGCGCAGGCCGTCCATCCGGCGGTCGTGGATGAAACCCTCTTCGAAGAGATGTTTCGAGGCGGCGTCAGGATCTTCCGGGCGGATGACGACGGCGGAGCCCCGGGTCTCCGGCGCGACATGGGAGATGACGTGATCGTCCGGGATGGCGTCGAGAAGCCGCGAGATAAGGCGCTGATTATGGTTGAAGATGGCGTCGATGCCGATCTCGCCGAGGGTCGTCGCGGCTGCGCCGGCCATGGCGAAGGGCGCGACCGACGGCGTGCCGCCGAGGAACCGCCGGGCGTCAGGCGCATATTCAAAACGGTCGAGATCGGCGGGGAAAGGCGAGCTTTGCGAAAACCAGCCGACGTCGATCGGCTTGAAATCCACGACCGTCTCGGGGTTCGCCCAGAGAAACGCCGCCCCCGGCCCGCCGCAGAGATATTTCACCGACGTGCCCGTCGCAAAATCCGGCCGCCAGTCATTGAGGGCGACGGGAACGGCCCCGGCCGACTGGGCGATGTCGAGGACCGTGATGACGCCCGCCTTCCTCGCGCGCGCGATGATCTCGGCGACCGGGGGCCTGACGCCGCGATTGGAAAAGACGTGGGTGATATGAAGAAGCTGGACGTCGTCCCTGAAAGCCTCCGCCCACGCGTCAGGCTCGGCGAGGCGCGCGCCGCCCGGGAGAAAGATAAGTTCGTAGCCGAAACGTTTCGCCTGCGCGAGGACGTGGCCGATCGTCGGGAAATCCTCCTCGGTCAGAACGAGCTTGCGCCTGTTGCGCCGTTCCGGCAGCGAAAAGAGGATCTTCGACAGTCCGCCCGAGACATTCGTCTGCTGGCATATGTCCTTCGCGTCAGCGCCGATCAGCGGGCCGAGGCCCGATCGGAAATCGTCGAGCGCCTTCAGCCAGAAATCCCAGGCGTCGCCGCGCGCGGCTCGCCAGGGCTCAAGGAAATGGGCCTCCAGCGCCTCTTGCGCCGATTTCGGCTGTACGCCAACGGAATGGGACAGGAGATAGGCGTGGTCCGGATAGGCGAAGAGATCGCGCGCGG
>CAZBOC010000262.1:0-4320 GCA_964493225.1 uncultured Caulobacterales bacterium
CCGCCCCTGGGGCGGGCGATTCTCGCCCCAATTGGGCGCCAGCCTCCGTTCATCGGCAATTCGGGCTGGGGCGCAGAACGGAGAACGCCATGACCAATCGCCTGAAAGCCCTGATCGCCGCCGTCTTCGGCCTTACGACGCTGGGGCTCGCGGCCGCGAGCGCAGAGGCGCGACCGCTGCGGTGCGATTACGACCACGACCATCGCGTCCACGACCAGAATTACTATGACTATTTTCCGGGCGACCGCTACTTCAGGGGCGGGCATGACCGCCGCGTGTCGGGCTATGGCGTGCGGACCCGCGGGCGCGGCGCTTACGGCTATTACGGAAACGGCTATCGCGCGCGGGGCGGCCGGGTCCTGTTCCACCGGATTCTGGAGACGCGGTTTCGCGCGCGCATCGTCCTTCGCGAAGAGATCATTCGCCGCCGGCGCGGAGACTTCCTGATCTGCACGGTCGCGCCGCGGGGACCGGAAGCGGCCTTCGTTCCCTATCGCCGGCTGCGCAGGGTCGCGTTGAATTTCTGTTCTCCGCGCGCGCGCATCAGAATTCTCGCGTAGCGCGGGGCCTGCCGGAAAATCCCGGCCTGGCGGGCGGGGTGTCTTGAGCCGCCGGCGACGCCGGGAGATGGGCCGTTCCAATCAATTGTCGCGATGGACTTTTTCCGATCGCTCATGGCGCTCCTGCGCCTCTAGCGAAAGGGTTGCGATCGGGCGCGCCTCAAGACGGCGCAGCCCGATCGGATCGCCTGTTTCTTCGCAGTAGCCGTATTCGCCTGTCTCGATGCGGCGCAAGGCGGCGTCGATTTTCGAAATCAGTTTTCGCTGGCGATCGCGGGTGCGAAGTTCAAGAGCCTTGTCGGTTTCGGTCGAGGCGCGGTCGGCGATGTCAGGCAGATGCAGACTTTCTTCCTGCAGGCCGTTTAGCGTATCCCTGCTTTCCCTGAGTATGTCGTTTCGCCAGTCAAGAAGCTTGCGCTTGAAGTACTCTTTCTGACGATCATTCATGAATGGTTCATCGTCTGTCGGGCGATACTTGTCCAATTCAAGCGTCGACATGGCCCTTCCTCCCACAATTGCTGGCGACGCCGCGCCGAACTTCGCCCAATGCGCCTCGCCCAGCGCGGTCTGTATAACCGCGGCCCTTCGGGCGCTCAAGCGAGAATCAATCGCCTTTCGCGTCACGATGATGCGACATAGAACGAATTCTTCACGAAAGAATTACGCCCCCTCGTCTGAGTGATCCAAAGGGCGTCAAAAAGCGTAGCCGGCCGTCACCTGCCAAGTTTGGCGAGTTCGACGCGCGCGCGCAAAACGATCTCGTCATAAATCGCACGCAGTTCAGGATCGATCTCGTCGCACCGCGCTGTCTCCACGGTGACGCTCTGCGCAAGCGCTTCGAGGTCTTCCGGCAGGATGCGGCCTTCAACGATCCCCTGCCGCACCTTGTCGAGGAGCACGAGCGCCTGACGCCCGGCCGCGATCAGCGCTCCGCGCGAGCGCGCGCCCTCGCTCTGCAGACCGATAAGCGCGTCGAGCGCCTGGAGCGCGGAGGGGCTTTTCGAACCTTCGACGCCGGCGGGCTCGGCGCCCGCGGCGCCGAGCCTGAAGCCGCTCTTCGCACCTGCGGCGCCAGCCGTTTTCCTTGACGCAGCCGTGGCGCCTGCGCGGGATGGCCCTGTGACCTTCATCTCACCCTGCCGTCGCTGCCGACCGCCATCAGCGCGCGGCCCGCCCGCATAACAAATCGAACGAGGCCGCTGCGAGGTCTGTCGTTATGCGGAACATCCGTCCGCTATCCAAATGCCCTGCCCGAACTGATCCCACGCTGGCGCTGAAGGATTGGTTAAGCCCGGCAGGATTTTCCCGGCAGTCGCTGCCGCGCCGCGCGGGCGCCGACCGGCGCGCGCGGGCGTCTTTGAGCCGTCAACCCCCTGAAAATAAGTCGCTTTCCGACCTCATCGCCGCGTGGCGCCGTTTTCGCTGACTACAGTCAGGCAACCAAGAACAGGCCCCGCCTTCTCCATGACGCACGCCTTGCGGATTTTCGTCTTCGCCGCTTTTGCGGCGCTCGCCGTCGGCGCGAGCCCCGCCGCCGCGACGTCGCGCATCAAGGACCTTGTCGACGTCGAGGGCGTGCGCGAGAACATGCTTGTCGGTTACGGGCTCGTGGTCGGGCTGGACGGGACCGGCGACCGGATCCGCAATGCGCCCTTCACCCGCGAGAGTCTCGTCTCGATGCTGGAGAGAATGGGCGTCAATATCCGCTCAGAAGTGCTCGATACGGACAATGTCGCCGCGGTGATGGTGACGGCCAATTTGCCGGCCTTCGCCACGCAGGGCGCACGCATCGATGTTTCGGTAAGCGCCCTTGGCGACGCCCAGTCGATCAGAGGCGGCGTCCTCCTTGTTACGCCGCTTCATGGCGCGGACGGGGAAGTCTATGCGATCGCCCAGGGGCCGGTCGCGGTCACCGGGTTTTCCGCCCGCGGCCAGGCCGCTTCCATCACCCGGGGCGTGCCGACGAACGGGCGGATTTCGAACGGGGCCGTCGTCGAGCGGGAGATCGAATACGACCTCCGCGGTCAAAGCTCCGTACGCCTTGCATTGCGCAATCCCGATTTCACGACGGCGCAGCGGATCACCGCAGCCGTCAACACCGCGGTCGGCCAGGGGGCCGCGCGGATGTTGAGCCCCGGCTCCGTGCGCCTGAATCGCCTCGAGGCGTATGACGGCGACATGGTCGCGCTCATCGCCGCCGTCGAGGGGCTGCGCGTCGATCCCGACCAGACGGCCCGGGTCGTCATCGACGAAGCCTCCGGCGTGATCGTGATGGGCGACGACGTCAGGATTTCCAAGGTCGCGATCGCGCAAGGCGCGCTGACGATATCGGTGAGCGAGACGCCCCAGGTCAGCCAGCCGAGTCCGTTTTCCGAGCGCGGACGAACGGCGGTCGTCCCGCGCACCGATCTCGCCGCCCAGGACGAGAGCGGAGAGCTTCGGATCGTCGACGGCGGCGTGCGCCTCAGCGAACTCGTCGACGGGCTGAACGCCCTCGGCGTCGCGCCGAGCGACATGATCGCGATCCTCCAGGCGATCAAGACGGCGGGCGCGCTCCAGGCCGATATCGAGGTGATGTGATGGGTCCGGAGACGATCGCCGCCGCCGCCTCGCCAGCCCCGGCCGACCCGCCCCGGCCGCTGGTCGGCGCGCAAAGCGCGCAGGACGCCGCGAAGGAGTTCGAGGCGCTCGTGCTTTCGGAAATGCTCAAGCCGCTGTTTGAGAGCGTCGAGACGCCGGGCCTCGCCGGCGGCGGCGCCCCCGGGTCGGAGGCGTTCGAGGCGCTTCTCCACCAGCATTATGCGGCCGCGATCGCCGAACGCGGCGGTTTGGGACTCGCCGACAATCTCAAAGCCGCGCTGATCGAAGCCCAGGCTTCGCGCGGGGCGGACGATCCTTACAGGGAGTGAAAGACCATGGACGCACAAGCGAATGAAGCAACGCCAGACCCCGCGTTGCGCGTCAGGGCGCTTATCGCGCTGACCGAGGAGCTGGGCGCGATCATCGAGCAGGAGAACAGCCACCTGCGCGCCCGGCGCCCGCGCGATCTCTCCCCGCTGCAGGCGGACAAGGCGCGTCTCGCCGCCGCCTATGCGGAGGCGATCCGCGAGGTCGCTTGCGACCGCGCGGCGATCGGCGCGGCCGGCGAAGCGCTGCTGACGAAGCTCAGGGAGATTACGCGCGAATTCGAGACCCGCGCGGGCGAGCAGCGCGCGCTCCTCGAAACGGCGATGGAGACTGGCGAAGGCGTCATGCGCGCGATCGCCGCCGAAGTCGCCGCTAACGCGGCGCCCTCCTACGGCGCAGGTGAAAAGCTCCCCGGGGATCCGGGCGCTGGAGCCGCATGGGGCCCCTTGAGCGTCGACGAACGCGCTTGAAGGCTGTCGGCGAACGGCGCCCGCGGCCGCAGATCGTGAAAGACGTCTTCGGGGGCCTATTCGGTTTCCGCCACCCTGCGCTCTGGAAAACGCGCCGACCAGGTGTTAGAGATGGCGGCCGCTGTCAATTGTTCGGAAAAGGCGCGGTAAAGCCCCGGCTCGACTGGCGATCGAACCTCGGGCGCCGGGACGGCCGTCTTCCGCAGGGGCAGCATGAAGCGGGTTCCCCCGCCCGTCGCGCCGGCGCCGATCTGGTCGCCGCCGGCGATCTTCGAGCCCAGCGACACGGATTTCGCGGAAATTGGCTGGGCTTCGAAGAAGTTGTTGAGATCGTTGAAATACAACAGCAGGCTGTTGACGAGATTCTCGCGCGCAGCCCCGCC
>CAZBOC010000263.1:0-4320 GCA_964493225.1 uncultured Caulobacterales bacterium
GTGCTGATGTTCTACCGGCAGACGCCGTCGAACCGGAACGGCGAGGGCGGCTCGACCTCGCTCTGGTCGGTGGACCTGACGGGCCGCAACCTGCGGCGGGTCAGAACGCCGGGCGACGCATCGGACCCGGCCTGGTCGCCGCCCCTGCCGTAAAGATGCAAATTTCATCAGCCTGTAAACGAAAATTCATTCGGGGGACGGAACGGGTTCGCTTGATCGTCGGCGGCGACGCGGCTAGTTTGCCGGCTGCCTGGTTAAAAATTGCGTTTTAACCGAGACACAATGGAAACGTCATAATTGTACGATATGCGGCGCAAGAGATCGTACGATATGCGACGTGGGAACGGTAATGGCGCACGCAAGGCCGTCGCGCCGAAAGATTTCGAGGGGCTGAAGCGGGGGCGCGCTCGCAGCTGGCCCGATTGGTAAGCGAAGTGGAGCTTTATTGTCATGAATGCGAATAGGATTGCTAAACTGGCGGGCGTCGCGGGTGCGCTCTTGCTGATATCGGCTTGCGCGACGAACGAGGGACCGGACCTCACCGTCGGTGAGGCCTATGACACGGGCGCCGCCGCTGCGCCGACGGGCGTCGTCCCCGGGTCGCAGCAAGACCTCGAAAAGAACGCAGGCAACCGCGTGTTCTTTGGTTATAACCAGCACACGCTGACCCAGGATGCGCGCGAGACGCTGTCGCGGCAGGCCGCCTGGCTTCGTCAGTACCCAGAGACGCGGATCCTGATCGCCGGGAACTGCGATGAACGCGGCACCCGCGAATACAACCTGGCGCTCGGCGCGCGGCGCGCCGAAGCGGCCCGCGCCTTCCTGACGAGCCTCGGCGTCGATGCGTCGCGCCTTACGACCGTGTCCTACGGCAAGGAGCGTCCGATCGATCCGCGCTCTACGGAAGAAGCCTGGTCGATCAACCGCAACGCAACGACCACGATTACGGGCCTCGGCTCCTAAGGACGGCCCGCGCGTCGGCGCAAGAAACGTCGGCGCGCCATCCCCGCCCGGGAGCCGGTTGGTTTCGCTCTCAGGCCGTGGGTTGCGGGCGGGCGCCAATGCGAACGGCGCAACCCGTCTTTCAGGGCTTTTCCGGGGGCTGTTACTGGTCGAGGCCGCCCCCGGCGGAATTTTCGCGGGTCCCTTTTCCGGACGGTCGCGTGCGGCCATACTTTCGACGCGATGCAGGCTTATCCTGCTCGGCAATCAAATTCGATCAACTTGTCGTCCCAATCGGGTGCGGATATGACTTCAAAGCTCTACCTCGCCGCTGCAAGCCTTTCGATAGTCGCCGCGTCAGCGATGTCGGCGCCCGCCTTCGCCGGAACGAAGGATCGCGTCAGGGCGCTCGAAGCGGCGGTCGCCGCGCTGCAGGCGAGGGCGGAAGCGGATACCTCGCAGACGCGGATCGAACAGCTGGAGCGCCAGGTGCGCCAGCTGACCGGCGACGTGGAGCAACTCACTTTCCAGCTGGATCAGGCGAACGCCCGCCTCGACGCAGTGTCGAGCGTTCTCGCGAACGATCCGGCCACGGCGGCGCAATTCTCCAGCCTCGCCTCGCCTCGAGGCGGGGGGCCGACGGCGCTGGCCGGCGGCTTCGAGGGCGAGCAGGTCGCCTCGGCCCCCGGCGGCGACGGGCCGGCCGCGCTTGGTCCCGGCGCTTCGCCGGGCTCCGCGCAAATGGCCGGCGCCGCGGCTGCTTCGGCGCGGGCCGCAGAGACCGGCGCGGGCGCGAACGTTGCGTCGGGCGCGGTCGTCCTGCCCGCAGACCCCGGGGCGGCTTTCGAATACGCGTCCGGGTATCTCCTGCGGGGAGATTACGCGTCGGCGCGATCAGCGTTCGAAAACTATGTCCGGAATTTCCCAAACAGCGACCGAACGGCGGATGCGCAGTATCGCCTGGGCGAAATCTATCTCGCGACCGGAGCGAACGCCAACGCGGCTGACGCATTCATCGAGCACATCAAGAACTATCCGAGCGACGCGCGTGCGGCCGACGCTTATCTGAAGCTCGGAACCTCCTTCGCGCGACTGGAAAAAGCCGCAGAGGCGTGCAAGGTCTTCGAGACCTTGAAGTCGAAATTTCCGAACGCATCTCCCGCCGTGCTCCAGCGGGCGGATATCGAGATGACGCGCCTGCAGTGTTCGTAGCTGACTGAGGATCACGCAGACGCCGCCGCGCTCAGCGCCGAGGATTTCGCGGCGCTAATCGAACCCGTCGATCCGCCGAAAAAATGGCTTGTCGCGGTTTCCGGCGGGCCCGATTCCATGGCGCTCGCCCGCCTTGCAGCTTGCTATGCGAAACGCGCCGGCGTCGAGGTCCATGCTGCGTGCGTCGATCACGGCCTGCGCGCGGGATCGGCCGACGAGGCCGAGCGCGTCGCCGGGTGGTGCGCGGCGATCGGCCTTGATTGCCTTATCCTGGCATGGACCGGAGAGAAACCGACGAGCGGCGTCCAGGCGGCGGCGCGGGCTGCCCGCTACCGGCTTTTGTGCGACGCCGCCCGGCGCAAGGGCTGCGGCGCAATTCTCACGGGCCATACCGCTGACGATCAGGCCGAGACCGTCTTCATGCGCATGGCGAAGGGGGCCGGGCCCCGCGGTATGGCGGGGATGGCTGCGAGGACGCTGATTGCGGACGGCCCCGCCGACGCGCTTCCTCTTCTGCGGCCGTTTTTGGGCGTCGAGCGCAAGCGTCTCGCCGCAACCCTCGCGGGGTTCGGCCAGGCCTGCCTGCGCGATCCGAGCAACGCCGATACGGCTTTCGAGCGCGTGCGCGTTCGCGCGCTCCTCGCCGCGCTGGCCGAACAGGGGCTTTTGACCCGCGAGGGTCTGCTCAGGACCGCTGGCGCGGCGCGCCTCGCCTGCGCGGCGCTGGACGCCGCGGAAAGCCGCGCGCTGAACCGGGTTTCAGCGACTTTCCATCGCTGGGGCGGCGTTTCTCTCAAGTCTTCTTTCGCCGAACAGCCCTCCGCCGCCCTCCTGTTCAGGCAACTCATTTTCGCCGTCGGCGGCGGCCTTCATCCCCCGCAGCCCGCAGCGGCGGAGCGGGCTCTCGCCGAAATCGCGGCGGGCGGCGCGGCGACGCTGGGCGGCGCAATCGCCGAACGGACCGGCGAGACCGTCTGGCTCTATCGAGAGCCCGCCGCGCGCTCGGGCCGGGCCGGCGTCGGGCCGAAATCCCCGCAGAAGCTGGCGGCGGGGGAGCGGCTATTGTGGGACCGGCGCTTCATAATCGAAAACCGCCGCCCCGCCGCCATCGTCATTTCCACGGCCGTCGATCCGCTCGCCGCCGGCCCGGCGCCCTTTGCGGGACCGAAACGGGCTTTTTCATCCATGCCTTTCGCCGCGGAAACAAACGGGTCGCCGACGCCCTTGACGGCGGGGGCGGGGCTCGCCGGCGTCGAGGTCGGCTCGCTCGCCGAAGAACGCTTTTTCCGCCGGGTCATCCGGTTTTCGTGAGGCGGCGCTCGCATGCGCGCATCCTGCATCTGCGTGCGTCTCTGGCGCGCACCTTTCTTAACCCCTATTTATTATCCTTCGCCATGCCTACATGCGACGCGTCAGGTTGAGATGCACCGGACGCTTGCGCCCGCAGGGCGGCTGGACTGCGTTTTAGAAGGAACACCAAATGAACGGACGTAATCTGCTGGTTTGGGGGCTCGTCGCAGTCTTCTTCATAATCGCCCTCCAGCTTTTCGAATTCACCTCGCCGAACCCGGCGGTTGAAGATCTCTCCTATTCGGAATTCAGTCGCCAGCTCGAGGCGGGCGCGATTCAAACCGCGACCATCGACAAGACCAAGATTGAGGGCAAGCTCTCGAACGGAAGGACCTACGTCACGTCCATAAAGGAAGACGGCGCGCTCGATATCGCCGACCGGCTCGCCGCAGCCGGCGTCGAGACGAAGATCCGTCCGGAGGAGGAATTGCCCCTCGTCCTGTCGCTGCTGGTCAACATCCTGCCGCTGCTGATTTTCTTCGCCTTCATCTTTTTCATCATGCGACAGATGCAGGGCGCGGGCGGAAAGGCGATGGGTTTTGGCAAATCCCGCGCAAAGCTGCTGACCGAACGGCAGGGAAGGGTCATGTTCGACGACGTCGCCGGCATCGACGAGGCGAAAGAAGAGCTCGAGGAAATCGTCGAGTACCTGAAAGACCCGATGAAGTTTCAGCGGCTTGGCGGCAAGATCCCGAAAGGCGCGCTTCTCGTGGGCCCGCCCGGAACCGGTAAAACGCTCCTCGCCCGCGCCATCGCCGGGGAAGCGAACGTGCCGTTCTTCACGATTTCGGGCTCGGACTTCGTTGAGATGTTCGT
>CAZBOC010000264.1:0-4320 GCA_964493225.1 uncultured Caulobacterales bacterium
ATTTCAACGCCCGGATTGACGAGCGTGATAAAGACCGGCGCGAGCGGGGGGCCCGGTTTGAGGATTTCGCCGGCCCCCGACACCTGCAGCGGCCGGCGGGAAAGGCAGGCGGGCACGTCGGCCCCGAGGGCGAACGCGATCCGCGCCAGCTGATCCTCGGCGACCTGAAGCTTCCAAAGGCGCACGAGGGCCCTCAGGGCCGCGGCCGCGTCCGCCGAGCCGCCGCCGAGGCCCGCCGCCACGGGCAGACGCTTGTCGAGGGCGATCGCCGCGCCCTGCCCGACGCCGAAAGCGGTCCGCAACGCCTGCGCCGCGCGGTGCACGAGGTTGCTTTCCAAGGGCTCGCCGGCGAGCGCGCCGGCGAAGGGTCCCTTGATTTCAAGGCTTAAATCCTGCGCGGGGGCCGCGGTGACGACGTCGCCTTCGTCCGCGAAGACGAACAGGCTCTGGAGCTCGTGGAGCCCGTCGGCCCGCACGGGTCCGACATGGAGATAGAGATTGACCTTCGCCGGCGCGGTTTCGCAGATCACGTCGCCCCCCGGCGTCGTCCGGTCCCGAGCCGGCGCCCGTCACTCGCCATCGCCGGCGTCTTCAAGTCCGCGTTCGAGTTTCCTCTCGACCGCCTCGCGCAGCTTTTCCGGCGGCTCTAGCTCGAGCGCGCGCCGCCACTGATACCGCGCCTCGATTTCACGTCCGAGCCGCCAGTAAACGTCGCCCAGATGGTCGGTGATCGTTGGATCGGACGGCTCCATCGACGCCGCTTTCTCCAGATGACCGACGGCCTCGTCGTAATCGCCGCGCTGATAGTGGGCCCAGCCGAGACTGTCGGTGATGGCGCCGGAAGACGGCTCGAGCGCCACGGCCTTTTCGATCAGGTCGAAGGCCTCTTCAAGGTTCTCGCCCCGCTCGGCCCAGCTGTAACCGAGATAATTGAGCGTCGTCGCCTCCTCCGGCGCAATTTCGACGGCCTTCTTCAGGTCGGCCTCGGCCTCCTTCCAGCGGTCCATCTCCAGGAGGGCCGCGCCGCGCGCGATGAAAAATCGCCAGGCGTCGTCCTCAGGCTCCGCGCCGAGCCCGTCGATGATCGTCGTCAGCTCCCGCGTCGCCTCGCCAAAGCGTTCCTCCGAGGCGTAGAGATTGGCCAGCGAGAAACGCGCTTCCGTCGCGAGGGGATCGCGTCTCACGGTGTCCTTCAGCATGGCGATCGCCTCTTCCGGTTCGCCGCGCGCGGCGACGCCGCCGGCGATGAAGATCCGGGCCTGTTCGAACAGGGGAGACGAGGGCGGAATGGCCCCGAGGCTCGCCGCAGCCGCATCGAAATCTCCGTAGACGTTGAAAATCTGACCCGCGAGATTATGCGCGTAATGAAGTTCCGGGTCCAGATAGATGGCGAGCTGGACTAGCGCCAGCGGGAGGTTGTAGCGCGGCTCGCCGACATTGAAGCCCGCCTCCTCGGCCCGGGCGCGCTCGCCGGCCGTCTGCTCGAGGATGGCGGCCGCGAAGGAGTAATAGGCGATGGCCGCGCCTTCCGCGGGGCTCGTGTTCTCATAACGCCCGGGCCGCCGCCCCTGGCCGAGGCGGCTCATCCCCGCCTCGGCCATGCGCCGTGCGACGCCGGCCTCGCGATGCAGAAGATCGTAATACTCCTGCGCCGCAGCCTCATCCCCGATGCGCTCCAGAAAGACCCCATAGGCGGACCGGCCGATCGGACCGCCGAAACCGAAGACCGAAATCTGATGGGCTCTTCGCGCCGCCTCGACCTCGCCGGCCTTCTCGGACAAAAGCGCCTTGTGCAGCGGATTGAAGCCGCGAAACAGCTTTTCCGGCGTGATCTCGAGTTTCGCTAGCGCCGGCAATGGCCCATGCAGCGCATCCTCGACCCAGACGTCGGTCAAATAGGCGGCGGCCTCGAGGAATGCGGCGTCGTAATCGCCGTCGAGCCGGCGGCGCGCCGCGGCGGCGTCTCCGGCTTTCAGGTCGATGGCGGCGAGGGTGATCCGCGCCAGCCCATCGTCGCTTTCGTCCGCGTTATGAAGGATTTCCGCCGCCAGCGGTCCCGCGCCTTCGACGTCGCCGGCGGCGAGTTTGTAAAAGAATGCGCTGCGCAGAATGTCCGGCTGACCGGGCGCGTCCTTGTGCGCCTCGGCGAAGGCGTCAGCCGCCGTCTCCACTGCGTTCTGGCGCGCCGCGAACCGGCCCGTCAGATAGTCGCCCGTGAGGGACGGATCCGCGCCCGCGCCGGCGCAGGCGCTCGCGCCGACAGCGCAAGCGGCCAGCAAGGCAAGGTGATCAATGCGCAAATTTCGCTCCTCGCCCCGGCGTCGTCCGCGGCGCTTACATGTTTGGATAGTTCGGTCCGCCGCCGCCTTCGGGCGTCGCCCAGACGATGTTCTGCGACGGGTCCTTGATATCGCAAGTCTTGCAGTGGACGCAATTCTGGGCGTTGATCTGAAAGCGCGGGTTCGCGCCGTCGTCATCGCTCAGGACCTCGTAGACCCCCGCCGGGCAGTAACGCTGGGCCGGCTCGTCATATTGGGGCAGGTTTATGTCGATGGGGACCTTCGGCTCTTTCAGGAGAAGATGCGACGGCTGATCCTCTTCATGGTTGGTCGCGGAGAATGACAGGTTCGTAAGCCGGTCGAAAGTGATCACGCCGTCCGGCTTCGGATAGTCGATCTTCGAATGCTTGGCCGCGGGCTCCGTGGCGGCGGCGTCAGTCTTGTCATGGTGCAGGGTGCCGAAGAAGGAAAACCCCTTGGCCATCGTGTTCGTCCACAGGTCGAGGCCGGCGAAGGCGATGCCGCCGAGCAAGGTGCCGTATTTCGTCCACAGGGGTTTGGCGTTCCGCGCCTGGTGAAGCTCGGCGCGGACAGGGCTTGCAAGATAGGCGTCTTCATAGGCGGTCAACTCGTCGCCCTCGCGGCCGGCGGCGACCGCGTCGAAGGCCGCATCAGCGGCCATGATCCCCGTCAGCATCGCATTGTGGTTGCCCTTGATGCGGGGCAGGTTCACGAAGCCCGCCGAACATCCGATCAGCGCGCCGCCGGGGAAGGAGAGCTTCGGCACGGACTGGAAACCGCCTTCGGTGATCGCCCGCGCGCCGTAGGCGATCCGCTTGCCGCCTTCGAGGAGCTCGCTGATTTCGGGGTGCTCCTTGAATTTCTGGAATTCGCCGTAGGGATAAAGGAACGGGTTCTTGTAGTTGAGGTGGACGACGAAACCGACGGCGACGGTGTTGTCGTTGTAGTGGTATATGAAGGACCCGCCGCCCGTCTGATTGTCGAGGGGCCAGCCGAATGTGTGCTGGACGTGGCCGGGCCGGCTCTTTTCCGGATCGATCTCCCAGAGCTCTTTCAGACCGATGCCGTATTTCTGCGGGTCGCGGCCTGCGTCGAGGGAGAATTTCTCGATGATCTGCTTTGATAGCGAGCCGCGCACGCCTTCGGCGATAAAGACGTATTTGCCGTTCAACTCCATGCCGGGCTCGTAGCCGTCTTTCGGCTCGCCGTCGCGGCCGATCCCAACCTCGCCGACGACGACGCCGCGGATCGATTTGTCGGGGCGCGTCAGATATTTCGAGGCCGCCATGCCCGGATAGATCTCGACGCCGAGGGCTTCGGCCTGTTCGGCGAGCCAGCGGCAGACATTGCCCATGGAGACGATGTAATTGCCGTGGTTCTTCACCATCGGGGGCATGGCGAAGACCGGCAGGGGCAGCGAGCCGCCGGCCCCCATCAGCTTGAAGCTCTCCGACCTCACGGGCGTGTCGAGGGGAGCGCCGCGGTCCTTCCAGTCCGGAAACAGCGCCTCGAGCCCGGCCGGGTCGAGCACCGCGCCGGAGAGGATGTGCGCGCCGACCTCCGAGCCCTTTTCGACGACGACGACGTTAATATCGGTCCCGGCCTTCTCGGCGCGCTGCTTAAGGCGGATCGCCGCCGCAAGCCCAGCCGGTCCGGCGCCGACGATCACGACATCGAAATCCATCGCCTCGCGAGACGGAGCCTCATCCATCATGGCGTTCCTTTCCTCAGTTTCTCCTTACATGGGGTCTTCTGGCAAACTTCTTAAGGCATGGCCATGAGCCGCGGCGCCGCGCCCCGAAAGGACCGCGCGCGGTGCTTTCCTTCCTCGTTGCCCTTATCGTTCCCCCTCGTCGTCGCCCTCGTCGTTGAGGGAGCGCCTTTTCGTTGACCGCGTGACAGGGCTGTGCTGGCGTTTCGCCCATGATCGCGGAAACGAAGAAAGACGAAGCTGTCGCGCTGCTTCGCTGGTACGCGGCGATGGGCGTCTACGAGGCGACCGCGCCGGCGCCGACCAATT
>CAZBOC010000265.1:0-4315 GCA_964493225.1 uncultured Caulobacterales bacterium
AGCCGCTGATTGAGCCGCTCGACGACATTCGCGAAAATTCACTGGACTATTACGCCTCGTTTCGCAGTTTTTATCTGCAATCGCGCAAGCGCGAAATCCAGAACGGACGCACGACCTTCGACGACCTGCCGGATATCGACGAATTCGACGAGTTCGACGACCTCGAATAGGCGAACAGGAACGAACAGGTGAGTATCATGGCGACGCGCAATCTGACGACGACACGCCGGCGCATCCTGAAGGCGGGCGCAGGCGCATTGGCTGTTTGCGCAGCCGGCATCGGTCCGGCGGCTGCGGACGAGGCCGCGGAGGCGTATGTCGCGAAGATCCTCGAGGAGGCCAACGCCCACGCGGATGCGAGCGAGAAGGAGCGCTTCGCCGCCATCGAGCGGCTTGTGGACCGGTATGTCGACATGGATCGCGTCAGCCGCTTCGTCCTCGGCCAGTATGCGCGGCGGATGACGGACGAACAGAAAACGGCCTACGAACCCCTGTTCCGCGACTATGCGACGCTCGTCTACCAGAAAGTCTTGTCGGAATACTCCGGCGAAATCCTCAAGGTCTCCGGCTCCGTTGATCGCTCGGAGCGGGACATCATCGTGAACTCGCGCGTCGCAAACGCCCGGCCCGGCGATCAGTTTGCGGAACTCACAGTTCACTGGCGGGTCTATCGCGACAGAGACGGCCGGATGTCGATCGTCGACGCCGGCGCCGACGGCGTCTGGCTCGCCATCGAACAACGCGGCCAGTTCACCTCGATCATCGCCAATAATGGCGGCGGGACGGCCGGCATCGACGCGCTTCTGGCCGAGTTGAGGACCCAGGTCGCGGGTTCCTGAATTCAACCTTTTCGACGAAAAACCCCCGACCGAAAGGCCGGGGGTTTTTGTGTGCGTGCGGACGGCCCGACGGTCAGAGATCGATCCGGGCGCCGAGGAAGAAGTATCGGCCGAGCGGGCTGACCGGATAGGCCTGTTCGGTGACGAACGGGACCTCGTCGGTGACGTTGTTGACGCCGCCATAGACCTGCATGTTGTCGCGAATGTCGTAGCTCGCGTTCAGATCGTGGATGAAAACCCGGTCAGCGATGCCGACGTCGCGGCCGTAGATTTCGTCAACGGTCTCGATCTCGACGGCCCGCAGCGCCTGCTTGCCCTGGTACTGGGTCTGCCAGCCGATGGCGAAGGGCCCGCGCGAATAGGTCGCGAAGGCGTTGCCCGAAAACTCAGGACGCTGAAGTTCGCCGAGTTCCGGGTCGACAGCGGTCGGGTCGCCCGGGTCGAAGAAACGGTTCAAGCGTTCGAGCCACGTGGCGTTGGCGCGGATCTGAAAGTCGTTCGCCCCGACGGAGAACTGGTAGTCGGCCGCCATGTCGATGCCGCGCGCCTCGAGCGAGGCGAAGTTCACCTGCGACTGACGCAGGAAGTTGAAGCCGAGGAATTGCGGCGAGGAAGGATCGCGACTGCGCGTGAAGAGGTCGCAGAACTGGTTCGGGAAGTTCGCCGAGTCATAGCAGTTGTCGACGATGTCCTGGGCGCTCACCGCAGAAATGGCGTTGTTGATCTCGATGTCCCAGTAGTCAGCCGTGATCGACAGGCCCTCGATAAAGCGCGGCTGGATGACGACGCCCGCCGAGAGCGTCTGCGCTTCCTCTTCCTCGAGATTCGGGTTGCCGCCGGCAACGCCGACGAAGCGCGCGGAGAGAGGATCGACGAAGCCTACTGGAAGACCGTCCGCCTGGCAGTTGGCGGCGCGGATCGGTCCGCGCGGGTCGCCCGCGTTGACGAGAGCATCGATCTGGCCCTGGTCGCACGGGTCGTTGGGACGGAAAAACGCCGCCTGATCCGGAGAGAAGAGTTCGCTGACGTTCGGCGCCCGGATCGGCTCCGCGTAACTCACGCGGAATCTGAGATCGTCGACCGGCGCCCAGGTGCCCGACACCCCCCAGCTCAGCGTGTTGCCGACGGTGGAGTAATTGGCGAAGCGCACGCCGCCATTGATCGTCAGTTCCTCGAAAAAGGCCCGGTCCGTGATCAGCGGCAGGGACATTTCGTGGAAGATCTCCCAGACATTGAATTCGCCGCCTTCATTCACGATCGTCTGGGCGGGATCGAAAACAAGGGACCCCTGGCGGAAGGGCCCGAGGTCGCCGACGCGCTGGCCGGCCATGCCGTCGGGCGTCGTCACCGGCAACACGCCGCGCACGAGCGGATCAAATTCGGATTCGCTTGTTTCCTCGCGGAATTCGAAACCGGTCGCGAAACCGATTTCGCCGCCCGGCAGGGTCAGGAACTTGTTCAGATTGCCGGTGACCGTGCCGTTTACGACCGTCTGGGTCAGGGTGAAGTTATCAACGGCGGTCGTTGTGATGAAGTCGACCGCCTCCGGGCTGATCGAGTTCGGTCCGCCGAGAATGTTCGCGGGAACGCACTGGCCGTCGCCCGGATTGAAGGTGAAGTAGCCGAAGTCGAACAGCGGGATATCGAACGGCGTCGTCGGCGAAACCGTCGACGGGTCGACTTCCGACCGGCAGACCGGATTGCCGCTGGCGTCGGTCGTCACGTCGATGGCCGCGAAGAAGCGGTCCTGAATGACCGCGTTGCGGTCCGTCGACCGGCGGTCGAATTGACCGTAATTGCCGGTAAGGCTGATGGTGAAACCGTCGTCGGTTTCCGCCTCCAGGCCGCCGACGATCCGGTAGACGCGGCGTTCCTCCGTGTTGATGTTCGGACCGAGGTCCGTCGGGTCGCGGGTGATGAAAAGCCCGCCCGTGCTGGCCGCGACGCCGGCAAGCTCGGTCGGGATGAACGGGTTGTCGGGCGCCACGGTCAGGAGGTCGTAGAACGTGTTCAGGGGACCGCCGTCGTCCGCGTGGGCGTAGGTCACCTTTGCGTCGACGAAGGCGCGCAGGTTTTCCGTTATGTCGTAGCTGATCAGCGTATTGACGACGAGGTTTTCAAGTTCGGGCGTCAGGAAATCCTCGTCGAAATTGTTCGGGATGCCGTCGCCGCCGAACTGGTTGAAGACGCCGGCGACAAGGCCGTCCTGGAACGGACGGACAGAGCCGTCATCATTAACGACCCAGCAACCGCCGGCCGCGCCGAAGGAGCTTGCGAAATCGAATGAACTGTTGAAGCCGACCGAAGAGTCGAGGCAATCGTCCACACCGTTGTTGTCGAGGTCAATTGCCGGCGACGAGAAATCTCCCGGTGCGATGACGCCGCGGTTGGACGTGATCGAGAATGTCGGTTGCGGCAGGATCGCCCGGGCCGGCGCGTTGGCGGCGCGGTCGATGAGCGCCAGCTCCGCCGCTGTCAGATTGCCGGCGCCGAATTCGGCCTCGGCGTCCGCAAGGGTCGGGATGCGGAAACCGACCGGAAACCGCCCGCTCGCCGGATCATAAAAGGACGCGAAGTTCGGCGTCGTAGCAGGGTCGATGTCGCCCGATTGGAAACGCAGGGCCGGATTCGGCAGATCATCGAATTCGCCGTTGTTCCGAGAAAAATCCCGGTCGCCGAAACGGATTTCCTCGCGTTTCGAATAATCGACCGCGACCGTGACGTTCAGCCGGTCGTCGAGGAAGTTCTTGCCCGCGAGCGCCGAAATCGCGTAGCGCTCGCCGTCGCCCTCTTCAGAGATGCCGCCCGAGGCGTTGAGAGAAAGGCCCTCGAAATTGTCCTTCAGGATAAAGTTGACGACGCCGGTGACGGCGTCCGCGCCGTAGACCTGCGACGCGCCGCCCGTCAGAACGTCGACCCGCTCGACTAGCCCTGCCGGGATCGAGTTCAGATCGACGATCGCCGAGCCCGCGACGCCGGCGACGTGGCGCTGACCGTTGACAAGAACGAGCGTGCGCTCGGCGCCGAGGCCGCGCAGGTTCAGGATCGCGCCGCCGACCGCGTCGCCGAACACGCCGTCGATCGAGCCCTCGGCCGTGGTGGAGGTGAAGAGCGCCGGCACGTCGTTGACGATGTCGGTGATGTCGACTTCGCCGGAGAGCCGGATTTGTTCAGAGTCCACCGACTGCACGGGAAGCGGCGCCGTCAGGTTCGGGTCCCGCGCGATCCGCGAACCCGTGACGACGATCGTGTCCTCGTCGGCCGTATCGTCCTGCGCCGCGGCCGGGGTCACGGCCGCAAGCGCGGCTATCGACGCGCCCGTCAGGAGCACGCTGAGCGGCGCGCCGGTGTTTCTCAGACTTCTCATTTTGCTTGCCCTCCAGAACAAATGCGTTCGGCGTTCGAATGGACCGAACTGGTAAACAGACTATTTACGTTAATCGACGAACAACGCTGGCGGGAACGCTTTGCGTGCA
>CAZBOC010000266.1:0-4307 GCA_964493225.1 uncultured Caulobacterales bacterium
TGGTACCGCCTCCCCGGTTCGAACGGGGGACCTCTTGATCCACAATCAAGCGCTCTAACCGACTGAGCTAAGGCGGCGCAGGTCTCTCGCAGCGCGTCGTGGCGCCAGCGCCCGTCATTATCGTCTCGCAGGGATGATGGCAAGGCGCTCTTCAGTTGACGGGAGCGACTGACGGGAGCGACGCGTTGGCAATTCGTCGACGGCGCGCGGCCCCGCTCGGGCGTCATACCCCTGGGGGACGAGGCGCGCCGTCGGACGAGTGAATCGGCCCGACGCGCAATTGCGTCCCGGCGTCGCCGCATCGTACGAATGAAGGCGGCGTTCCAGTCCTGCCCCATCTCGGCGGCCGCCGACCGTTGGGTCCGGGGATCGTTTCCTTAACGGCCGGCCCGGTCGGTCCTTCCTTCGGGTCCGCGCTGGCGCGGAGGGGCGCGCCGGATGCGCGCTGCGCTGCGCCGGCCGGCTCCCCAAGAAGCCGGCTGATCCGGAATACTGAGCCGCCCGGCTCCCGGCGACCAGCGCGCGACGACCCGCGCGCGATTATTCGGCCGGTTTGCGGAACCGCAGGGTCATGCGGTCGCTCTCGCCGATCGCGAGGAACGCCTCGCGGTTTTCATCGCCCATGCCGAGGCTCGGAGGCAGGCGCCAGACGATGTCCTCGGGACCTGGCTGGTCCGCAGGATTGGCGTTGATTTCGGAGGCGGCCTCGAATTCGAAGCCCGCTTTCTCCATCATGGCGATCACGTCGGCCTGGCGCAGATATCCGTTGGCCCCGCTCGCCGCGTCGCCCTCGGCCTCGGCGGGCGCGCGGTGCTGAACCACGCCCAGCACGCCCCCGGGCTTCAGAACCGCGTAAGCGTCGGCGAGCGCCGCATCGAGATACGCGCCGCCGGAGCGATTGAGGTTATGCAGGGCGCGGATGAACAGGAATGCCTCCGCCGTACCGTCAAGCGATTCCGGCATGGCGCCGAAGGTCCAGGCCGCGACCTCGCCGCTCGCGCCGATCTCCGCGGCGCGGGCGGGGAAGGTTTCGGGGAACGCCGCAAAGGAGGCGAGGCGCTCTTCCGAAGCATCCGGCATCAGTGCACGGAACATTTCCGCATCATAGTTCGCCGCGCCGTAACCGCCGGCCTCATTGACGTAGGGAATAAGGATCCGCGAATACCAGCCGCCGCCCGGCAGGGCCTCGATCACGGTCATGTCACGCGTCAGGCCGAAAAACTCGAGCGTCTCAGCAGGATGGCGGTATTCGTCGCGGGCCTTGTCCTCGTCCGGGCGCGCGTCGAGGATGGCGGCGAGCCCCGCCCCGTCGAAGCCGGCCCTTGCGTTCTCGCCGGCTTTCCCCGTCTCTTCCGCGACCTGCACGTCCACGCTTCCGGCATGGACCGCCAGAGACCCGGCCAGCGTCGCTGCGCCGCCTGCGATGAGGGTAATCATCAGTTTCGAATGTTTCATTGTCGTCTTCCTCTGTGGGTTTCTAAGCGCCGCGCGAATGCGGCGAAACAGGTCAGGAACCGGCCGCTCCCATGGCTGCAATTTCTTCTTCGAGGTCGCGAATGCGCGTCGGACCGCTCGGGTGTGTCGAAAGGAACTCGGGCGGCGCGCCGTTGCTTTGCCGGGCCATTGTCTCCCAGAACCGAACGGCTTCGTGGGGATTGTAACCGGCCGCAGCCATGTAGCGCAAACCCACCCGGTCCGCCTCGGTCTCGTGGGAGCGGGAAAACGGCAGGGCGTTTCCGACGCTCGCGCCGATGCCGTAGATCTGCATCCAGGCTTGGGGATTGGCTGTCTGGCTGGCGGCGACTGCGGCGAGCCCGCCGAACACGGCGAGCTGATTTGAACGGCCCGCACGCTGCATGGAATGATCGAGCGTGACATGCGCCACCTCGTGCCCCATGACCGCGGCGATTTGGTCGTCGTTCTCCATGAAGTCGAGTATGCCCGTGTAGAACCCGATTTTTCCCCCGGGCAGGGCGAAGGCGTTCAAATCGTCGGAATCGAAGACGACCACTTCCCACTCGGCTGGATTCTCGCCGGCGGCGCGAATGATCCGCGGCGCGACGCGATTAATCCGAGAGGTGTATTTCGGATCGGTCGACACCTGTTCCTGTTGCTTCAGACCGGCCCAGGCGGAAAGGGCGCCGGCGCGCAATTGATCCGGAGGCGGAGCGAACGCCGCATCAAGCGACGCGCAGGCCGCCAGGGCGACCATGAAGGCGCCGGCGAAAATCATCGGCGCGCGGGAGCGCAGGGGACGGGCGACGGACTTCGCCAGGATGTGGATTGCGCGGTTCGGTTTCACAGCGAAGCCTCCTTTGAGCGGTCGGCCCTCTAGCGCTCCGACCTCTTCACCTTTCGTCAAGGGTCTTATACGTCAAATCGAGGGGCCGCAAAGATGGCCGGGCCTACCTGAATTCATTAACGAATGGCAATTTTTGCGGCGCGGGCGGGCCGTCCCCCGCGCCGGACCGGCCAGACGGGCGCAGACGCATCAGGTCGATCTCCTCGCGAAGCCGGGTAAGACGCGTGGCGTCGACCGGGTGGGTCGCCAATAGCATCGACGGCGCCTGCGCTCCAGCGGCGGCGAGACGGCGCCACAGCGTCAACGCGGCGTGCGGATCGTAGCCCGCCCGCTCGAGATATCTCACCGCATATCTGTCCGCGGAAAGAACGTGTTCGCGCGAAAAGGGGGCGGCCGCCTCCGGGCTTTCGGCGAGGGCGAACAAGGCCTTGACGCGGCCGGGCTCGCGCCGCCCCGCCTCGGCGATTTGCGTCGACACAAGCCCGGCGGAGGCGAGCGGCGATTGCGTATAGCGCTCGCCGTAGTGATTGTAATTCACATGGGCGAGCCCGAGCGCGACGGCGGCGGCGAGCTGCGCGTCGTTCTGCGCAAACGCCGCGAGGCCGGAAGTGACGATGATCTTGCGGTTCGGCAACGCGACCGCGTTGAGGTCGTCGTCTTCAACGACCGTGACGACCCATTGCGACGTATCAATGCGCGCGGCGGCGCCGACGCGCCTTGCGATTTCGCCGACCCTGACGAGGACGGTTTCGTCCGCGACGGAGGGGGCCCGACGGATCGCGTCCCGCCAGACCGGGCCGGCGAGCTTGGCCATTTGCGGGGAGGAGACGAAGAGGAGTTCCGGCGCGCCGAGATCGTCGTCATAGGCGCAGGCGGCGAGGAGCGCGCCGGCCATGACGACGAGCAGGGCGCGGCGCGAGCGCCGCGACGGCCAGGCATGTTCGACGGGATGCTGCATTCCGCCGAGGACTATAACTTTCGGCGACGGCGATGAGAATCCCGGAAGCGAGGCCGGACGCCCCCGCCAATCACGGTTCCAGTTCGCTGTCCCAGTACAGGAAATCCTGCCAGCTCTCGTGCAGGTAATGCGGCGGGAAAGCGCGGCCGCGTTCGTTGAGCTCAAACATGGTCGGCCGGAGCGGCGTGCGCGCTGGAAACATCTTCGCCTCCTTCGGCATCCGGCCGCCTTTGCGCAGATTGCAGGGACTGCAGGCCGCCACGATGTTCGTCCAGGTGGTCCGCCCGCCCTTGGAGCGCGGCACGACATGGTCGAAGGTCAGCGAATCCCGGTCGCCGTCGCCGCAATACTGGCAGGTGAAGCTGTCGCGCAGGAAGACGTTGAAGCGGGTGAAAGCCGGCGCACGCTTGTGGTTCACATAGGTCTTCAACGACACCACCGACGGCAGGCGCATCTCGAAACTGGGGCTGCGAACCGTGGTCTCATACTGGGCGACAACGTCGACGCGGTCGAGGAAGACCGCCTTCAGGGCGTCCTGCCACGACCAAAGCGACAACAGAAAATAGCTGAGCGGCCGGAAGTCGGCGTTCAGCACGAGGGCCGGACAACTCTCGGGCGGTGGTGTCACACCCGGGACCTCCTCGAAGCCGTTACGACTCGGCCCCGGGATCTCGAGCGGCCGGCGACGTCGGCGATGACGTCGGCGATGGCGATCGAGGCGGGGCCGCCGAGTTCACCCCGCGCATCCCCCGGCTGATCACCTTTGAGCCAAAATCCCGTGGGAACCACGAGATTTCGACGACCGTCCGGTGTTCATCCGCGACATGTGCTACGAACCCTCGACATCGACCCCTACATATCCACGCAGCTCTTTCTTGGCAAGCGAAGGGGCCTCGGCGAGGCGAAGTGTCATGGTTCTGTCGCGGGCGGCGGTGGGCTCCTCGGTGACAGGACCGCTCGGCACGGCTAACCGACGTCCGCGCCCCGCAGATGGCGGGCCAGGAAGAGGGCGGCGGCCCGCACGCCCTCCTCGTCGATGCCGTGGCC
>CAZBOC010000267.1:0-4291 GCA_964493225.1 uncultured Caulobacterales bacterium
CGGTTCTGATCATCGTCATGTCGGTGATGCAGGGCTTTCGCCTGACGCTCCTCGACCAGCTCCTCGGCACCAACGGTCACGCCTACGTCCAGGCGAACGAGCCGATCACGGATTATGACGGGCTTGCGGCGAAGCTACGAGACTTGCCGTTCGTAGGCGAGGCGACGCCGCTGATCGAGCTGCCGGTCTATGCGAGCGCGCAGGGCGAGACCGGGCTGTTCATGCGCGGGATCCGGCCTGAGGATCTGAAGAAGATCCGCTATGTAACGGGTCCGGAGCATGTGGTCGCGGGCTCCTTCGCGACGTTCGGCGAGGGTCGCAAGGGCGGTAACGAGATCGCCCTCGGCAGCCGGCTCGCGAACCAGCTCGGCGTCACCGCCGGCGACAAGGTCACGCTGATCACGGGCCGCGGCGCGGAGACGGCCTTCGGGCGCACGCCCCGGCGCAAGGCCTATACGGTCGGCGCGATCTTTCACGTCGGCAACGCCGAATACGACAATCTTTACGGCTTCATGCCGCTTGAACAGGCGCAGATCTTTTTCAAATATCCGGACAGCGCGCAACAGATCGAGATCAAGGTCGACGATCCTGCGAAGATCAAATCCTACCGCGACGCCATCGCCGACGCCGCGCCCGGTTACTACGTCCTCGACTGGCAGCAGCGCTTCCAGAGCTATTTCGGCGCGCTCCAGACGGAACGCTTCATCATGCGGCTGATCCTCTTTCTGATCATCATGGTCGCCTCGCTGAACATCGTCACGGGGCTGATCATGCTCGTGAAGGACAAGACGGGCGACATCGCGGTGATGCGGACCATGGGCGCGACGCAAGGCGCGATCATGCGCATCTTCTTTCTGTCGGGATCGATGATCGGCGTCCTCGGCACGCTTGCGGGCGTCGTCCTCGGCGCGCTGTTTGTGATTAACATCGATGCGATCGAGAATTTTCTCTCGCTCGTTCTGCGGACCGATCTTTTCCCGGCCGAGATCTATTATCTCGACGGCGTGCCGGCGAAGATGGAAGTCGCCGAGGTCGCGCTGATCGCCGGCTTTTCGCTTTTCATGTCCTTCGTGACGACGATCCTGCCTGCGCGGCGGGCCGCGCGCCTCGACCCGGTCGAAGCGCTGCGCTACGAATAGGAGGCGTCCTGATGAATAGCCCGGCAGGCGCGCCCGTTCTTGAACTGAGAAAAATCGAACGCCGCTATGATGACCTCGTCGTGCTTCAGTCGAGCGATCTTGTCTTGAACGAGGGCGAGACCGTGGCGCTCGTCGGGCCCTCCGGTTCGGGCAAATCATCGCTTCTTCATATTGCCGGGCTCCTCGAGGCGCCGTCGGCTGGCGATGTCGTCGTAGCGGGCCGCAAGACGGCGCGGCTGTCGGATGCCGAGCGCACGCGTCTGCGCCGCGACGCCCTCGGCTTCGTTTACCAGTTCCACCATCTGCTCCCCGAATTCACCGCCCTCGGCAATGTGGCCCTGCCGCAGCTGATCGCCGGCAAACGAAAACCCGTCGCCGAGCGCGAGGCGAAGCGGCTCCTTTCAGCTCTCGGTCTCGGGGCGCGTCTCAACCACCAGCCAGGGCAATTGTCGGGGGGCGAACAACAGCGCACGGCGATCGCCCGGGCGCTCGCGAACAGTCCGCAGATCCTGCTCGCCGACGAACCGACCGGCAACCTCGATCCCAAGACGTCTGACGTCGTTTTCGACGCGCTCCTGGAACTTGTGCGCGACGAAGGCCTTTCGGCGATCATCGCAACCCATGACCATCGCCTCGCCCGGCGCATGGATCGGATCCTCAGGATCGAGGATCAGACGCTGCGCGCGGTCGATCGCGCCGCCGCCTGAAAAAGGCTCGCGAGTTCGCACGACACACTTGCGCCTGGCCCGCAAAAGTCCGGAGGCGGGCGCGGCGGTCCAGAAAGAACGCTGACGGCGCGCGCTTCCGGTCCCGGCCGGTTTCATTCAGGCTGGGCGTTTCGCCCGGCGCCGTTCCTAGGGCAAAGGACTTGCGCCTGTCGCCATCATGACATATCACCTGCGCTTCGCAGGGCGCAGCGCCCCGCGCTCCCATCACGCAGCGAACGGAATCGACCGCCATGGCCGTCCCAAAGAGCAAGATCACCGCGTCGCGCCGCGGCATGCGCCGCGCCCATGACCGTCTGAAGGGCGAGACGTATATCGAGGACAAGGAATCCGGAGAGCTGCGCCGTCCGCATCATATTGATCTGAAAAGCGGGCGTTACCGCGGCCGCCAGGTGCTCGAGCCCCAGGACGACTAAGCTGCGCGCGCCGCCGGCCTTCGGGTTCGGTCCCCTGATCTTCCATCTCTGAAAAGCGGCTGCAGCGCGGGCGATCCGCACCCGTGCTCTGGCGGCGCGTTCACGCCCCGGATTTGCGTATTGGGTGCGTCTTCGACTATCCTCGTTCCCGGGAATGGGGTGTCGGCGGCGTCGGGCAGGAGATTTTCTCCCTCGTATTCAGCTTTTTGCGCTCGGCCGCAAGCGGTCGGTTGGTCAGGCCAGCCGGGGAAAACGCCCGACTCGCGGAAGGGGCCAGCGGGCGATGGAGGGACGGAATGCGAATAGTGAATTGCGCCGCGGCGCTCCTCGGCGTCATGCTGCTGGGCGGATGCGTGAGCGAACCTTACGCGCGGGCTTTTTCCGCCTGCGACGATCGGGCCGGCGCGTGCTACCGGCGCTGTGACGCCTACGCTGGGGGACGCGGCTTCTCCAGTTGTCACCGGGACTGCGAGCGCCGCGCGAACCAGTGCTTCAACGCAGCCTATGCTCCCTATCGGTCCTCGACCCTCGCCTACGGCTATGGATCGGGCTGGCGCGGGCGCTACGGGGCCTGGCACCCGAGGGGCGGCTACTCGGTGTTCGTCACGGTGGTCGACGGGCGATCGTATTACGGCCGCAGGCGCAATCCCTATTATCGCGACCCCTATTACCGCGGCCCATACTATGGCGATCCCTATTACGATCGGGGCCGACGCGGAGACAGGAACAGGGATCGCGACCGACAGCCCGGCGATGACCGGGCCGGCGGCGGCGGGTCGACGGCGGATCCGGCGCGCCAGCGCGAGCGCGACCAGAACATGGCGACGGGCGTCTGGCGCGGACCGACGCCGCCGCAGCGCCCGAAGCGGTCAAGCGAGCCGGCGACGACGACCAAGACCCCGCCGCCCAGCCCGCAGCGCGCAAGCCCGGCCCCCTCCCGCAGGACCGCGCCGGCGACGACCGTGAAGCGCCCGCCGCCGAGCGCCTCGTCGCGCGCGCGCGGCGACACCGAGTATTCGTCGGATCAGGAAATCGGCAACTGACCGGGGCGCGGGCGCTCGGCATCGATTCGCCCCGGCTTGCGCGCGGGGCCGGCCGCGGTTAGATGCCGTGCGGATTAAATCGCCAGCCCCCGGAGCCTATCCATGACCGCCATCGTCGACATCACCGGCCGCCAGATCCTCGACAGCCGCGGCAACCCGACCGTCGAAGTGGAGGTGTTTCTGGAAGACGGCTCCATGGGGCGCGCCGGCGTTCCTTCCGGCGCCTCGACCGGCGCCCATGAGGCCCATGAGCTCCGCGACGGCGACAGCCGCTACAGCGGCAAGGGCGTCCTCAAGGCGGTTGAAGCCGTCAACGGCGAGATTTTCGACGCGCTTTCCGGCTTCGACGCCGAAGATCAGCCGGAGATCGACCACGTGCTCGTCGAACTTGACGGAACGGCGAACAAATCGCGGCTCGGGGCGAACGCCGTTCTCGGCGTCTCGCTCGCCGTCGCCAAGGCCGCAGCTTCAGCCGCCGGACTGCCGCTTTACCGGTATGTCGGCGGAGTGAACGCCCGCGTGCTGCCGGCCCCGATGATGAACATCCTGAACGGCGGCGCCCACGCCGATAATCCGATCGACATTCAGGAATTCATGATCATGCCGCTCGGCGCGCCGACCTTTGCCGAGGCGCTGCGCTGGGGCGCAGAAGTTTTCCACGCCCTGAAAAAAGGCCTGAAGGACGCCGGCCACAATACGAATGTGGGGGACGAGGGCGGCTTCGCCCCGGATCTCCGGTCGACGACCGAGGCGCTGGATTTCATTATTCGGGCGATCGAAGCGACCGGGTCGAAGCCGGGCGACGACGTCTACATCGCCCTCGACGCAGCCTCGACGGAATTTCATCAGGACGGCCGTTACCGCCTTGAAGGCGAGGGCAAGACGCTCGACGCGGGCGGCATGGCCGAATACTACGCCGACCTCGTCGCGCGCTATCCGATCATCTCGATCGAGGACGGCCTCGCCGA
>CAZBOC010000268.1:0-1500 GCA_964493225.1 uncultured Caulobacterales bacterium
ACGACGCGCCGCCGCCCTCGCCCTCGCCTTTATCGCAGCAAATGACAGCCACGTCCTGATAGCGCGCTTGCATGCCTGTCTCTCTCATCTGGAACTCCCCGATGCGCCGCCCGGTCGAAGGGGGCGCTGATTAACCCCTGCGCAATCTTTGGCGCTTTTCACTTATAGCTGATTCGGGGAGCCTGAACGTTACCGCGGTCACAGAAACAAGGCGGCGCCTCGAAATTTTCGAAGCGCCGGAAAAGATCGTATGGGAACCATACTTTGCAGAGCGCCGGGAGATCGCCGGCGTCGACCGGCCGTTATCGGAGCTCAGCGAGGTTGATCGTTCGGCTCAGATAGTCGCCGCCGTCGCCGCCGCGGATGGAGACGGCGAGCGCGCCCGCTTCCCAGTCGACCTCGATGAGACCGTAATTGGCCTCATAGATCATTTCGCCGAGGCGGTGGGGGCCGGGCTCGACATAGGTCTCTCCGCTTTCCTCCCGCCAGCGCGACGCCGGCAGGTTGAGGGACGAGGAGGTCGCTTCGAAAAGGGGATAGCCGATGACGTCGTCGCGCTCATAAAGCGCGGCCGAATGGCGGTCGCCGGAGAGGACGATGAGATTGCCGGCGCCCGCCGCATCGATCGTGCGGTAAAGCCGCTCGCGCTCGGCGGGGAGCATCTTCCAGGCCTCCCAGCCATGGCCGTCGGCGATCACCTGAACAGAGGAGACGAGGAGGCGCAGATCCGCCGGCTTCTTCAATTCTTCGGCGAGCCAGGCCCATTGCGCTTCGCCGAGCATGGTCTTCGACGGGTCGGGATCGGGCACATAGCGCTCCTTGCCCTTGGCGCCGAATTCGTCCGTCTCCATCAGTTCGGAGCGGAAGAACCGCGTGTCGAGCATGATCACTTGCAGCCGGCGGCCGGGCTCCTCGCCGAGCATCCAGGCGCCGTAGACGCCCTCGCGGGCGCGGCGGGGATCGTCGTCGGCGAGCGCCCAGACATATTCGTAAAGCGCCTCGGCCTGTTCCTTCAGGGCGAAGTCGGCGCCGCGGTCGTTGAGACCGTAATCATGGTCGTCCCAGGTCGTCAGCACCGGCGCGGCGGCGCGCACCCTCGCGAAGGGCTCGGACTGGGCGAGGCGCATGTAGGCGGCTTTCAGTTCCGGCAACGCCGGGTCGCCGGAGCGCACGTCGCCATAGACGTTGTCGCCGATATAGAGGACGAGGTCGGGACTTTCCGCTGCGATCGTGTTCCAGATCGACTGGTCTTCGCGCTGCTGGGCGCAGGAGGCGAAGACGATCCGCTCATAGGTCTTTCCGGCGTCTAGCGGCGCGGAGGGCATCGGCGCGGCGCGGATCGCCCCGTCGGCCGCTTCCGCCGCGACAGCTTCCCGCGCGACTTCCGGCGCGGGCGCGGCCGATCGCGTCGCTTGCGTTGTTGCGCAGGCCGAAAGGGCGGCCATGGCGGCGGCGGTGCAAAGAAGGCTGATCCTGTTCATGGCGCGTCCCCTGTTGGTC
>CAZBOC010000268.1:1600-4239 GCA_964493225.1 uncultured Caulobacterales bacterium
CGTCGCCGCCTCGTTGAAGCTGCGCAAAATCGGGATCGGGGGTCGCGCCTGAATCATTGCGCCTCACCCGAACCGTTCCAGCCAGACGCCGCGGTCGGCCGACCAGACGTCGAGCGTGCGGCCCCAGAGGGTGAAGGTCTCCCCGCCATGGGCCTCGCCGATCTTGCGGGCGACGCCCTGGCTGTTTTTGTTGTCCGGATCGATGAGGGAGATGATGCGCGACAGGTCCGGGAACTGATCGAAGGTCCAGCGCACCGCCGCGATCGCGGCTTCCGGCGCATAGCCCTTGCCCCAGTGGGCCCGGGCGATCCCCGAGCCGCATTCGAGGGCGGGCCAGCCCTCCGGCATCCACGGGCCGACCCGGCCGACCCAGGCGCCGGTTTCCCGCTCGATGACGGCGAACATGGAAAAGCCGCGGATCTCCCGGTGGCCGAGAAGGCTCGCGAAGGCGCGCCATTCCTCGGCCCGGTCCCGCGGCCTGCCTTCGGGCGTCAGGAATGCGCAGACGTCGGGATCGGCCATGAAGGCGATGTAGTCCTCCGCATCGCCGGGCTCCAGGGGGCGCAGGATCAGTCTTTCCGTCTCGATCCGGAGGGTCATGGGCGGTCTTCCGTCAAGCGGCGGGCGATCGCCTCGACCCGCTCGGCGTTATGGGCCCAGGTGAGTTTCCGGCGCAACAGGCTCGCCCTCGCGGCGCGCCCCAGCCGCGCGCGCAGGTCCGCATCCCCGATCAGCGCGCCAAGACTCCGCCCGAACGCGGCGTCGTCATCGCGGTCGAAGAGAAGCGCATCCTCGCCATGCGTTAAGACTTCGCGGATATTGGCGCTGTCCGGCGCGAGGATCGGGCGGGCGAGGCCCATATATTCAAAAAGTTTCAGGGGGGAGGCGTAATCGACGACCGCCGGCTGCAGCGCGACGTCGAAGGCGGCCACATGGGCCGGCGCCGCCTCGCGCTGCACGATCCCCGTGATCGTGAGGCGGTCGGAAAGGCCAAGCGCGGCGGCGCGCGCGATCAGCGCCTCGCGCACGGTCCCGTCCCCGACGAGCAGGAAATGGAGATCCGCGCGACCGGAAGCCGCCATGAATTCGAGGACGCGCTCGGCGCCGTGCCATTCGCGCACAAAACCGGTGAAACCGAGGACGATCCGGTCCTGGAGGCCGTAGCGCGCGCGGACCTCTGCGCCGTCGAGATCCGCGAGGAAGCGCTCGTCGACGCCGTTCTGGATCACGGTGATCTTCTCGGCCGGCACGCCCGCCGCCGCGACCTTTTCCGCCAGCACGCCCGTGACGGGCAGCACCGCATCGGCCGCGCGCCAGAGCGAGCCCTCCGACCACCGCGCCAGCGATTTGAGGCTCAATCCCCCGTGACGCGCACGTTCCTCGGCGAGCGGCGCGTTCACTTCCATGATCAGCGGCAGGCCCCGCGACCGCGCGAGCCGCACGCCGGCGTGATAGAACAGGTTGTAGCGTTCATAAAGCACGTCAAAGCCCGTTTCGCGAGCGAAACGGGCGAGCCTCCTATATCCGACCACGGAATAGCTGCACTCGGCGAGTTCATACGCCCATCGCGGGAGGAGCGATTTCACGCCCGCGCCCGGGTCGTCGATATCGAGCGGCCTCGGCGCTTCGGCCTCGTCGTCCGGTCCGCAGATCGCCACGTCGCAGCCCCGCGCACGCAAGGCGTCCGTCAGCGAGCGAATGTGGACATACTGACCATCCGCCGACCGTGTCCGGTGAGAGTATAGGATCTTCATGGCGCCCGCCCCCGTCGCCGCGGACCATGACCTGTTCCAGATCGGGACGCAATATCGGCCGCACCCAGACAATCGACGCGGGCGGGCGCCCCCGTTGAACTCCCCTCGCCCTCCCGTCAGGATAATCGGCAGTGCGCTTTATGTGGGAGTATGACATGGGCTATCGATCACTTTTCGTCGCTGCGATGGGCGGCGCGGCGCTCCTGGCGTCCGCCGGCGCCGAGGCGGCACCGTCCTTTCTCAAAGTCGGCGAAGTCGGCGACGGTCTGAGCTGCCGGACGACGCGCGGCGTTCAGGTCTGCAGTATGGCCCGGCCCTCCGCGCCGGCCTCAGCGCCTGAAATCTCCGGGCTTGCAGGCGCTCCCGCAACGCGCGCCCCGGCGAAACCGGAGATCATCATCCGTGAAAAGACGATCGTGGTCACGGACCGGGCGAACCGCGTCTGCCGCCGCGCCGAAGACGTCATACCCGGCGTCGGCTGCCGCCGCACGCGCCGCTTCACCAGGGGCTTCTTCGCCGACCGGATCGCGCGCGGCCATTGAGCCGGCCGACCGTCAAGCCCATGGGCGATGGGCGGCGTGCAAGCCATACCGCGAAGCGGCGCGTTTCCGGCCTCTTCGCGGCAGGGGGACGGATCGCACAAGCTGGCTATCGGGCGTCTTGCGCCGTATCAGATTTCGTCGATCGTCAGGGCGACGGCCTGCTCGATCGTGACCTCGATACGATCGCCGGACTTGCGCTCCTTGGCGAATTCATGGGCGTCCGGCTGCGCCACCATGGCGGCGAGATCGCCGTCGGGCCGCACGAAAGTGACGACCCCGGTGCGCGGATCGAAGGAAATGAACTCGACGACAAAATTGATGGCGCGCGCCATGCCTCTGCCGG
>CAZBOC010000269.1:0-4220 GCA_964493225.1 uncultured Caulobacterales bacterium
GCGAGGCCGAGGGCTTTTACGGCGACGTCCTCGATTACGCGGTCGCGACGAACGGTCTCGACTACTTCTCCGGCGTCTCCGGCACGCTCGCGACGCAGGCCGCGCAATCGGCCGCCGCGGCCGCCGCGGCCGCCGCGGCCGGGGGAGACGCCGCCGCGCAAGCGGCCGCCGCCCAATCGGCCGCCGACGCCGTTGCGGCCCAGGGCTTCGCATTCTACACCCCGTATTTTTACAATGACGCCGATGACGCCTTTTTGGAGTCGCTCTCGTTTTTCGGCGAAGTCTATATCGACCTGACGGATACGCTTCGCTTTACCGGCGGCGTTCGCCACAATCGGGACACCAAGGGGAACCGCGACCGCGGCAATCTTCTTGACAGCACGAGCACGACGAACCCCGCGATCCTCGGCGGCGTGCCGCCGGTCGTTCCCCTAGGGACGACAAGCGTGCGCCCGCTCCTCGACGCCAACGAGCTGGTCCAGTGCGACCCGCTCGGAACGTTCTGCGCCGACGGCGGCGTCAATGATTTCCGCGTGGTCGAGGACGACTTCAACGCGACGACCGGGCGCGCCGTCTTGCAATGGACGCCGACGAGCAACGCGCAGCTTTACGTCTCCTACACGCGCGGCTACAAGCCTGGCGGTTTCAACCCCCGCACCAACTCCGCCGACGTGCCGCTCGTCTTCGACGAAGAGACCATCAACTCTTTCGAAGCCGGCGTGAAATCCAATCTCTTAGATGGCGCGTTGCAGGCGAATCTGACCGGCTTCTATTACGACTATTCCGGCCTGCAGGTCACGCGGATCACGGCGAACACCGCGGTAAACGAGAATATCGACGCGACGGTCTTCGGCCTCGAGGGCGAGTTCGTCTATCGGCCCACGGATGAACTGATCATCAACCTGAACGCCTCCTATCTCAATACGGAGGCGGGCGAGTTCTCCACTGTCGATGATCGCAATCCGACGCAATTCCAGCCGGGCCTAGACCTGATCGCCGACCTGACGACCGGTTCCAATTGCGTCATCGACAATGCTGGCGCGCCGAGTCTTATCGGTCAGAACTTCGACGCCGTCGATCCGCTCCTGACGACGCTCTTCGCCTCGAATTTCTCGATCTGCAGTGAGCTGCCGGCCGCCCTCGCGGGGCTGAACGCCGCCCTCGGCACGAATTATTCGCTCCTGCCGAACAATGGCGTCGAGGTTTCGGTCGAGGGCAATGAGTTGCCGAACTCGCCGGAATTCACGCTCGGCGCCGGCGTTCAGTATACGGCGGGTGTCGGTACGGGCTACACCCTGACCCCGCGGCTCGACGTCTATTACCAGTCGGAGAGCTTCTCCAATATTTTCAATACCGCCGGCGATCAGATCGACGGTTACGCCTACCTCAATGGTCAGGTCGCCTTCGCGCCGGAAGACGCCAACTGGAGCGTGCGCTTCTTCGTCCAGAACCTCACAGACGAAGATGCGGTCACCGGGCAGTTCGACGTCGGCGCGGGCGCCGGCAACTGGACGAACGTTTTTCTCCTTGAGCCGCGCCGCTGGGGCTTCGGCGTGAACATGAATTTCTGATAACGACGGACAGGACTGCGACGAACCGCAGGGCGCCCTCTCTGGAGGGCGCCCATTCTTTAAGTCGCGCTTTCCGATCAGGTCCGCCAGCGGAGCGTCTGGGCGGACAGCGGGTTGACGAATTGCGCCTTCCGGTCGCGCGTCCTCCAGGCGCGTTTCAGCCTGAAGTACCACTGCGCGGGCGTATCGGGCTCGCCGGCGTAGAGCGGGCGGTGCTCGACGCGCGCGAGGTTGTCGCCCTGCGCATTCAGGATGGCGCCGTCCTGGGAGAGGAAACTGCGCGCCATCGCCGAGACGACCGGCGTCAGGGCGCTCAGCACGGGGCTGTCCCAATAGAGGACGTGGGTGATGAGGTTTTCGCCCGCTTCCGTCGGCGTGATCGCCGTCAGTCCAAGGATTAAATATCGGTCGTTCCGGACCGTCTCCAGCCGCAGTCCCGGCAGGCGGAACTCGATCTCGGTTGTCGGGGCGCCGCCGAGAAAGTCATAGATACGACTGTTCGAGGACGGACGATGGGCCGGCATTCTGAAGCCGAGCGGCGTCGGCTCGAAGTGCTTTTCCTTCTCCATCGCGGCCTTGCCCTCGCGCCACCACCACTGGCGGTGGACGAAGGGCGTATGGGCCGGGTCGATGAGGCCGACCACCGCCTCGTCATAGGGCCCGCGCGCCCTGACCTGCGTCACCGTCCGCGGACGGAAGTGAGCGGGCAGGCCGATGTCGGGCGGCGGCGTCGATGGCGGTCCCTCTCCGTGAAAAATCCAGACGAGCCCGTTCGCCTCGTGGACGGGATGGGCCCTCACCGCGATCTTCTCGGTTCCGGCGAACGCATCGTGCTCGGAAAGCGCCGGGATCAGCGCGCATCGCCCGTCTTCCGCTCCGAACCGCCAGCCGTGATAGGGACACTCGACGAGCGCCTCGCCCCGCGGTCCGGCGACGATGCGTCCCCCGGAGAGCGGCGCGGCCCGGTGGGGACAGATGTCGGCGAGCGCGAATGTCGCGCCCTCTATCGTCCGGCCAAGGAGGATCTGCTCGCCGCATATCGCGAGGCGGCGCATGGCGCCCGGCTTCAGCGCGCGCCGAGGCGCGGCCAGATGCCAAACGTCCTGAAGAATGTCCGCCGTCTGCGTCAACGGGGCCTCAAAACGCCCGGCGCGCTTTCATGGCGGCGCTCAGCGTTCCCTCGTCGAGATAGTCGAGCTCGCCGCCGACGGGCACGCCCTGGCTCAGCTTGGTGATCGAAACGCCCGCGGGCTCCAGCTGTTCGGTCAGATAATGGGCGGTCGTCTGGCCGTCTACGGTGGCGGGCAGAGCGAGGACGATCTCGCGCACGGCCGCCTCGCGCGCCCGTGCGACGAGGCGGCCGATATTGAGATCTTCCGGGCCGATCCCGTCGAGCGGCGAGAGCAGTCCGCCGAGAACGTGGTAGCGCCCCGGATGGGCGCCGGCCCGCTCAATCGCCCAGAGATCGCCGACGTCCTGAACGACGCAGAGCACGGCGTCATCCCGCTCCGCGTCGGCGCAGACCGCGCACGGATCGATCGAATCCCAGTTCCCGCAGATCCCGCAGGACCGCACCTTGTCCGCCGCCTCGGCGAGCGCGAAGGCGAGGGGACGCATGACCGGTTCGCGCTTCTTCAGAAGATGCAGCGCGGCGCGTTTGGCCGAACGCGGGCCCAGCCCCGGCAGTTTCGCCAGTAGGTCGATCACGCGCTGCAATTCGGGGCCGATGGTGGCGGTCATGAAATGCGGAACCCTGCCGGATGGGGGGGAAGGCCGCCCTAGAACGGCAGCTTGAAACCCGGCGGAATGGGCAGGCCCTCGGTGAGGGTCTTCATCTCTTCCTCGACGCGGGTCTCAAGTTTCGCCTTGGCGTCGTTGATCGCGGCGGCGACGAGGTCCTCGAGGACCTCGCCCTCATCCTCTTTTATCAGCGTGCGTTCGATCGCCACGGCCTTGGCGTATCCCTTGCCGCCGAGCACGACTTTCACCATGCCGCCGCCGGCCGCGCCCTCGACCTCGATCTCGCCGATCCGCTCCTGGATCTCCTGCATCTTCGACTGCAGACCCGCAGCCTGCTTCATCATCTCGCCCAGGTCCTTGATCATTTATCAGTCATCCTCGTCATTGCCTTCAGGGTTGGGGCCGCCCCATTCATCATCGCCGTGGCCGGCCGGCGTCGGCGCTTCAACCTCCCGGATCGCTTTAATCCGGGCGTTGGGGAACAATTCGAACGTTTTCCTGACGAGCGGATCGTCCATCACCTCGGCGGTGCGCGCGTCGCGCAATGTCGGCGCGCCCTTCCTCGCCGCGTCGACGGAGACGATCCAGCGAGTCCCCGTCCAGTCCGTCAGGGCGCGCATCAGCCTTCCCGGCAAGTCGGCCGGCGCGCGTTCGTGGAGCCGCATCTCGATGCGTCCCTCGGCGAAGGAGATGAGATGGACATAGCTTTCCAGTTCGGTGCGCAACGTGGAATCGCGTTTTGCGCCTGCGAGGCGCACGACGTCCTCGAAACTGGAAAGCGAGGGCGCGGGCGACACGGCGGGCGCAGGTGCGCGCTCGCGGGCCGCGCCGCCGGCGCCGGCGCCGGCGTAAACGCCTGCAAAGGCGGAACGATCGCTCGCGCGCGCATCGTCGGGCTCGCGGGCGGGG
>CAZBOC010000270.1:0-4211 GCA_964493225.1 uncultured Caulobacterales bacterium
CGACGACGGGGCCCGAGATCATGAAATCAACGAGCTCGCCGAAGAACGGCCTTTCCCTGTGAACAGCGTAAAAGCCTTCGGCCTGTTCGCGGGTCATCCTGATTCTCTTGGAGGCGACGACGCGCAGGCCGCCGTCCTCGAGTTTCGCAACGACCTTGCCGGTGATGTTGCGGCGTGTCGCATCGGGTTTGATGATCGAGAATGTGCGTTCGAGGGCCATCGTTCTGTCGTCCTTTTGAATTGCGCCGCGGCGATCAAGGCGCGGGTCTAGCAACGCTTTGGAATGGCGGCAAGGCGGTCGAAGCGGCCATCACTCGAACCGGTTGCGGTCGCGGAAGGTTACGATCTGGACCTTGTCCTCCCCGACGTGGTCGGCGATCGTCTGGTGGAGATTGACGAGGTGGAAGCGGCTCCACTCGTTCTCTTCGAGCACCCGGAACAACATGGGCGAAACGCGCGTCAGGACCGCGCCTGAGGCGAGGAGCAGGACACCGCCCGTTGCGGCGACGGCGGCGAGCGCTTCTCCGGGCGCGCCAAGAAGCCGCCCGGCAGCGAGTACGCCGCCTGCAAGGACGAGACTGAGGAGACCACCCGCGCCCCAGTAGAGCGTCGTATTGCGGCGGACCTGGTAGAGCTTGTTCCGGATCGTCAGTTCGCAAAGGAAAAGCCGCATGGCCAACCAGTGATAGGAGAGCGTCCAGGCTCCCGCCTCCTCCTTCAAGGCCCCGCTCTGGCCCATGCGCTTGTCTCTCTCGACGTTCAGCGCCCGGCGCTTTGCAACCTGGAAGTTGTGATTGATGCGCGCGAATTTCGAGGTGATGTAGAGGTGATGTAATTGTCGAGATTCATCAGATTGCGCTGCTGGACGACCTTGAACGGCCAGGAGAAGAACAGCAGCGTCGCAAAGAGCCCGCCGAACGCGCCGGCCGCGGCTCCGACGATAACGCGGGCGGCTTCGCCGCCGAGGCCGAGCGGCGCAATCAAATCCGCGCCGACGCCCCTGACGCCCAGATAAAGCCCAGCGGCGAGGCTAAGTGCGAAAAAAAGCGGCGCCCAGAAGAGCAGCATCACGCGCGTGTTGTCATTGACCGTGCGTCTAAAGAGATTCATGCCACTGAAGAACCGTGCATCGACGCCGCCCATCCCCGCACCAAGCGCCTTTTCGAGGAAATCCTGTTCGACTTCCTCGTAGAAAAAATCGTCGCGGGTGAAGAGCGGGAAGTCGAAATCGTAAAAACCGGCCGCCTTTCCGGCCGTGGCGCGCGCCTCGTCGATCGATAGGTCAGCTGCTGAGCGCTCGGTCAGACGGGGCCGGGGCAGCTGTTTGAAGAGAAGCGTCTCCACGCCGCGGGGTCTCTCGCGCGCCATTTCGACGTCGAAGGGCTGAATGTCAGCGGCGTCCCCGCCAACCCGCCCGCGCCGCACCGGACCGGCCGTTCCGGACGGACCTTCCGACGGACTTTCCGACGGATCGAAGCCACGCGCGGGGCCCGCCGCCGGTGATCGACGGGTGGGGGAGCGATCGTCGCAACGCAAGGGCCGCTGAGCCGGCTCATCGGTTCCGGGCGGTTTCCGGTCGGGGGATCGCAGCCCGCGCTGGGCCCCGTGAAGCGTGCGCGCCGCAACGCCCGCCGCGGACGATGCAAAGGGGCGCGGACCGGTTTTCAAACCCGCATTCGCGGCGTCGACCGGTCTCGCCGCGTTAGCCGCTGCGATTGAACGTTGCGCCCTGGCGCGACGCCCTGCGCCAAAGACTTTTCCAATTGCTCTCGTCCACGCGCCCGCAGGCCGCAGCGCCGCCAATGCGTTCATCCGCTCTCCTCTGATACTGAATTTTTGAATATGCTTTACGATACCAGACAATGGCGCGAATTTCAACGCTAAAGCGAATAAATCATGTGTATTTCCAATCCTGATATTGTATTGAGAAATATATCCTTGTACCGACTTTCCGCGCTTGACGGGACCTGGCCCGGCCCGCCATTTATCGATCAGACCCGCGCTCGAAGCGCGCCCGTCCAACGCCGGCCCGCAGCCGGCGGGCAATGGTTCTCGGCCCGCAGCCGGCGGGCGGCGGGTCCCGGCCCGCGCCGACAAAAAAAAGCGCCGCCTGAAGGCGGCGCGCGGCGATCTCGGACGACGTCTGCGCTTACTGGTTGTCAATCTTTTCCGGCGCCGTCGGCGTCGCGAACATCACGCGCTCGTCATCGTCGAGCTCGCCATTGTCATCCGTGTCCGCCTCTTCGAAGCGGGCGAGGAAAACCTCCCGAAGCTCGTCCTTGGTCATCTGGTCGTCGACGCCGGCGCCGAGGGCGAACGTCTGATCAATCATGGCGTTCTGAACGATGCCGGCCGCGTCCCCGAGCGCGTTGTCGACCTTTCCCGTCGCCTCGACGACCCCGGCCCCCTTTTCAATCCGTATACCGCTCATTTCTGCAAACTCCGCGAGATCGAGATAGCCATCGCCATTGGCGTCGGCGCGCGTGAAGCTCGCCTCGGCCGCGAGGGCGATGTCGTCCTTGCTCCGCACGTCGCCGAGCGACATGGCCGAAAGGCTCGCCAACCTTCCCGTCGTCTCGCGCGAAGCCTCGCCGCCGGCGCCCGGCGTGGCGCGGGCGTCCTCCAAAGGCTCGTCGTTGTCGCCCTCGTCTTCTCCGGACGGGTCCTCGCCAGCGTCCGCGTCGGCGCCGGCTTCGCCCGCGTCGGTCGTCTCTTCGGCGGCCGCCTCGGCCGCGCCCGGCTCCCCGGTTTCCCGTGCGCCGCAAGCGCCGAGGACCGCCGCCATGAAGACGCCGATCGACGTCGCTTCGATCCATTTCAATGTCGTCATTTCATCCTCCGTCTCGCCGCGCCGAACCGACGGCGCGCCCTTTGGCGACGCTAATCTAGAGGCTCGGATCCGGTTGGAAATCGCCGGCCGGGTGAATTCGCGGAAAGCCCGGAAGCGGCGGGGGTTCTTGCGGGCGATGGCCGGCTTGGGCAAAAAGACCCGCTGAAGAAAGGCCCGGCGGACCGCGTGCTGCACATCAACGACGTCACTTACCGGATTGAGGGACGCGTCCTTTTCGAGAAGGCGACGGCCGCCATCTCCGAGGGCTGGAAAGCCGGTTTCGTCGGACGCAACGGCGCAGGCAAGTCCACGCTCCTGCGCCTGATCCGGGGCGAGATCAGCCCCGACGACGGCGAGATCTCGCTACGCAAAAACCGCCGCCTCGGCGGGGTCGAGCAGGAAGCTCCCGTAGGCGACGACAGCCTCATCGACACGGTTCTCGCCTTCGACGCCGAGCGCGCCGCCCTGCTCGCCGCCGCTGAAAAGGAAACCGATCCCGAGCGGATCGCGGAGATCCACACGCGCCTCGCCGACATCGACGCCCATTCGGCCGAAGCGCGCGCGGCGGGCATTCTCTCCGGCCTCGGCTTTTCCGCCGCCGATCAGGCCCGCGCGACCCGCGAATTCTCCGGCGGTTGGCGCATGCGCGTCGCGCTCGCCGGCGTTCTGTTCTCCGCGCCGGACCTCCTGCTCCTCGACGAGCCGCCGAATTATCTCGATCTCGAAGGGGCGATGTGGCTCGAGCACTATCTGCGGCGCTATCCGTACACGGCGCTTATCGTCAGTCACGACCGCGATTTCCTGAACCGGTGCGTGACGCATATTCTCGCGCTCGAGGCGACGAAGCTTTCCGTCTCGGCCGGGGATTACGACACGTATGAGCGCCGGCGCGCCGAGGCCCGCGCCCAGGCCCTCGCCTTCAAGGCGAAGCAGGAAGAACAGCGCCGCCATATGCAGGCCTTCGTCGACCGCTTTCGCGCAAAAGCCTCGAAGGCGAAACAGGCGCAGAGCCGGATCAAGGCGCTTGAGAAGATGCAAAGCGTCGCGATCCCGATCGACGAACGCGTCGCGCCGTTCGATTTCGGAAATCCGCGCCCCATGGCGCCGCCGATCGTGCGCGTCGTCGAGGCGGATCTCGGCTACCAAGAAAATGCTCCGGTCCTGAAAAACGTCAATCTGCGCATTGATCAGGACGACCGCATCGTCATTCTGGGGCCCAATGGCGAGGGCAAGTCGACGCTGGTGAAATCGATCTCGGGCCGGCTCCGCCCCCTTTCGGGCGCCGTCTACAAACACAAGAAGCTGGACATCGCCTATTTCTCCCAACATCAGGTCGACGAGTTGAAACCGGCGGCGTCGCCCTACGACCATGTCCGCGAGC
>CAZBOC010000271.1:0-4180 GCA_964493225.1 uncultured Caulobacterales bacterium
CGAGGACGAGACGGTCGGCGCCTTTGACGTCCCTGGCGATGTCGTTGACCCGCTTCCTGGAGGCGGTGTCGACCTCCCAGGTCATGGAGAAGTCCTGTTCGGGCAGCACCGAACCGTCCTTCGACGGCAGGTCGCGGATATGCCCGTAGGAGGCGACGACCTTGTAGTCCGAGCCCAGATACTTGTTGATGGTTTTCGCCTTTGAGGGCGATTCGACGATCACGACCTGCATGGTGGTCTCGGGCTCCTGCCTTCGAATTCGGGGCGCGCCCCGGCTCGAGCGCTGAGGGGCTCGATGGCGCGCGAAGGTGAGCATTGCCGTCGGCGCTGTCAACCGCGCCCGCGGTCTTCACGGGGCTCGCGCAAAACGCCCGCCGGCCTCCTCCACGGCTTCTCCGGCGAGAACGAGGTCCAGAAGGGCGTCGAAGACGAGACCGGCGGGCGCGTCGACCGCGCGCAAGATCTCGTCGCGGTGCTGCGGCGTGAAGCTCAAGGCTTCGAGGACCGCGCGCCGCAGTTCCTCCGGCGCCGCGCCCGGGCTGTCGTCTTCTTGCGCGCCGTCCGCCCAGTCGAAAAGATCGCCTCGATCCGGCGAGGCGAGGGCGCGCCCGCTTTGCGCCAGCGCCTCCAGGATGTCCTCCGCCGACTGGACGAGCGTGGCCCCCTCGCGGATGAGCCCGTTCGCCCCCTGGCAGCGCGGGTCGAGCGTCGAGCCGGGCACGGCGAAGACCTCGCGCCCCTGTTCGAGGGCGAACCGGGCGGTGATCAGCGTTCCGGAGCGCGCCGCCGCCTCGACGATGACGACGCCCTTCGAGAGCCCCGAGATCAAGCGGTTGCGGCGGGGAAAATCGCGGGCGGTCGGCTGCGATGCCGGGGGCCGCTCCGAAACAAGCGCGCCGCGCTCGGCGATGGCGCGGGTCAGCTCGGCGTGTTCGGGCGGATAGACAACGTCGACCCCGCCCGCCACGACGGCGACCGTTCCCGTCTCGAGCGCGGCCGCATGGGCCGAACCGTCGATCCCGCGCGCGAGCCCTGAGACGACGACGACGCCAGCCGCGCCGAGATCGGCCGCGAGCGTTCCGGCGATCTTGCGTCCTACGCCCGAGGCGTTGCGCGCGCCGATGACGGCGACCGCGCTCCGCTCAAAAAGGCTCGCATGTCCGCAGATATAGAAAAGGGGCGGCGGATCGGGGATGGCGGCGAGGCTTGCGGGGTAATCGGGCTCGCACAGGGCGACCGCGCGCGCCCCCGCATTCCGCGCCGTTTCCAGTTCCTCGCGCGCCGCCTCGCGGTCGGACGCGCTGAGGGACCGTTTGCGCCCCGCCCGCCGGGAGATTTCGGGCAGCGCCGCAAGGGCTCGGGCGGCCGAGCCGTATTTGCCGAGAAGTCGGTGAAAGGTGATCGGACCGATCGCTTCGGTGCGGATCAGCTGGAGCCAGTCGAGGCGTTCTTCGTCGTCGAGGACCGGCATGGCGCTCCCGTCTGGCGGCCGGGGTTCAGGCCGCGCTCGCGTCGGCGTCCCCCGAGCCGGGCTGTTCCGCCGCGGAACTCTGACCGATTTTCGGCTCCTCGCCGGCGAGCAGCCGGGCGATGTTCGCGCGGTGGCGGATGAGGATCAAGCCCGTCATGAAGAGCCCGGCGAGCGCGAAGGCGGGCTTTCCCATGGCGAACAGGACCAGCGGGCTGGCCGCCGCCGCCATCAGCGCCGAGAGGGATGAGTAGCGCGTCATGAACGCGGTCGCGAGCCACGTCGCGCAGGCCATGAGCCCGGCCGGAAACCACAGAGCGAGGATCGTGCCGAGAAATGTCGCGACGCCCTTGCCGCCCCTGAAGCCGAGCCAGACCGGAAAGCAATGGCCCAGAAACGCCGCCGCGCCGGCGATCTCCGGGCGCCATCCGGCGGCGTAGGCGATCAGGACCGCGCCCGCACCCTTGCCGCCGTCGAGGACGAGCGTCGCCGCGGCGAGGTCTTTCCGCCCGGTGCGCAAAACGTTCGTCGCCCCGATATTGCCCGAGCCGATATTGCGAACGTCGCCGAGCCCCGCCGCCCGCGTGATGACGAGCCCGAACGGGATCGATCCCAACAGGTAGCCGAGGACGACGGCGAGAAGGATCGTCATGGGCGTTCATCTCCGGCTACGATGTCGAGGACGGCCATGCGCGTAGCGACGCCGGTGAAGACCTGGCGCAGGATCAAGGAGCGCGTTGCGTCGTCGGCGAGCGCGCCGTCGATTTCAACGCCGCGGTTCATGGGCCCCGGATGCATGACCTTCGCGCCCGGTTTGGCGAGCCGGACCGTCTCGTGCGTCAGCCCGAAGGTCTCGAAATGGCCGCGCTCGGCGGCATGGCGCTCGGCGTCGTCCATGCGCTCGAACTGCATTCTCAGTCCCATGACGATGTCGGCGCCTTCAAGCCCTTCAGCGAGCGACCCGCAACGCCGAATGTCGGGGAACTGGTTGCGGTCCGGCATGAGATGCGCCGGGCCCACGAAGCGCACTTCGGCGCCCAGCCGCGTGAACAGGCGCGCATCGGAGCCGGCGACCCGCGAACGCCTCACGTCGCCGCAGATCGCGATCACGAGGCCTTCCACGCGTCCGAAGGCTTCGCGCGCCGCAGCGACGTCGATCAGCGCCTGGGTGGGATGTTCGCCCGCGCCGTCGCCGGCGTTGATCACCGGGCAGGGCACGCGCTCCAGGAGTTCGCGGTGGACGCCCTTTTCGCGATGGCGCAGGATCAGCGCGTGCGCGCCCATGGCGGTCAGGGACTGCGACGTGTCGACCAGCCCTTCGCCCTTGTTGATCGAAGAAGCGGAGACCGGGACGTTCAAGACATCGCCGCCCAGCTTTTTGCCGGCGAGTTCGAAAGAGGCGTTCGTGCGCGTTGAATCCTCGTAGAAGAGATTGATCTGCGTTTTGCCGGCGAGGCGCTGGGGGGGACGGACGGCGGCTTCGAGGAAGCCGGCGTAGTAATCTGTAAGCTGCAGAATATGCTCCACGGCGTCGACGCTGAGGTCGTCTACGCTGAGGAGATGGCGAAATGACGCCGTTCCTGATGGCGTTGCGGGTCGGTCAGAACGTCTCATCAAAACGCCCGTATATGGGCCTTCGCGCGTCCCTGCAACCGGAAGGCGGGGCCTCTCAGGTCTGCGCCTTGCGCGTCAGCCAGAGAACGCCGGCGGCGATGACCGCCACGTCGATCGCCAGCATCAGGGGCAGGGAGAGCGGGCCGCCGTTCTGCAGATAATTCGCCCCGCCGAGGGCCAGCCCCGTCGCGCAGGCGGCCATGGCGAGGATGACGGGAAGCGCGCCTGAAATCATCCGCAGATAGAGCCCCGCCGCTCCGTAAATCACGCCGAAGAGCGCGAGCGGCCCCTTGAGTTCGGGGGCCGCCGAACCGAAGAACGCGACAACGAGATGCAGGATCGCCGTCCCGAAAAGCAGACCGGTCATGGCGTGGCGGAGCGAGGCTTTTGTCATCGTGAAATCGTCCGTTCGTCTCAGTTGCTTGATCATAGGCGGTCGGTTTCGCCGACGCTAGCGCGTTGGCGCTGTGCAGATTGTGGGAAACCTGTCCCCGGCGGTCGCGGCTGGCTTATGCTCGCGCCCGTGCGAACGAAGGAGATGGCGTGAACGCCGGCTTGGCGACTTCGCCAGCGGCGGCTTCAGAGCCGCCCCAGCCGGTCGATCGCCCCTTGCAGAATGAAGGCGGCCGCAGATTCGTCGATCCGGGTGGCGCGTTTGGCGCGGGTCTCGTCGAGGGCGATCATCTCGCGCTCGACGGCCGCCGTTGACAGGCGCTCGTCCCAGAAGGCGATCGTCAGCGGCAGGACGCGCGCGAGGTTGCGCGCGAAGGCCCTTGTCGACTGCGCGCGCGGGCCTTCCGACCCGTCCATGTTCAGCGGCAGGCCGAGGACGAGGCCGACCACGCCGCGCGCTTCGGCGAGCGCTTTGAGGGCCTCGGCGTCCTGCGTGAACTTGCGCCGCCGGATCGTCTCAACGGGCGTCGCCACCCGACGGGCCGGGTCGCAGACCGCGACGCCGATCGTCTTCTCGCCGAGATCAAGGCCGAGCAGCGCGCCCGACGCGCCGAACGCCGCGGCCTGTTGTTCAAACCTGTCTTTCATGGCTTGATGGGTTAGCATGTTTCGCGCGCCCATGGGGAAAGCATTGCCGGCGGGATC
>CAZBOC010000272.1:0-4179 GCA_964493225.1 uncultured Caulobacterales bacterium
CTTTCGCGCCTCGGTTTCACCCCGTTCGGTCAGGGCGACGTCGACCCACCCCGTGAACCGGTTCGCGAGGTTCCACTCGCTCTGCCCGTGACGAATAAGCGCGAGCCTTGTCATGGGGCCCCTCCATCATATTTCGCGTCGGCGATCCCTTGCGTAACAAGCGCGGTTTCGCCAATTCCGCAAGGGTGCCGCGCGCCGACGCCCGCGCGCGCCCCAGCCGGGGACCCGCGACGCGAATGGGTCTATGGTGAAACCTCGCGCGCGCCAGACTGACGCGCAAGCCTTCAACGGAGCCGCCCATGACCAGACCGGAAAAAATCGCCATCGCCCTCCATGGCGGGGCCGGCGCGCGCGCCGGACGCGACTACGCGCAAGCCGAAGCGCACCTGAAAGAAACCGCCGCCAGCGGCGAGGCCATGCTCCAACAGGGCGCGGCGGCCGTCGAGGTCGTCGAGGCGTGCGTGGCGGCGATGGAGGAAAGCGGGCTCTATATCGCGGGCAAGGGCGCGCCGCCGAACGCCGCCGGTTATGTCGAGCTCGACGCCTCGATCATGGAAGGCGGCCTGACGCCGGAGGCCAACGATCTCACCCGCAGGGCCGGCGCCGTCGCCGCGGTCAGGCTCCTGACCAGCCCTGTGAAGGCCGCGCGCGCCGTCATGGACCGAACGCCCCATGTCATGCTTGTTGGTCAGGGAGCGGAGATTTTCTCGCGCGCCGAGGGGCTTTCCTTCGTCAACGATCCCAAGAACTATTACGTGGTGCCCGTCGGCGTCACGCCCGAAGAAATGCGCGCCCCGGAACGCGGCCATGGCACGGTCGGGGCGGTCGCGCTGGACCGGGCCGGGCGGCTGGCCGCCGCGACGTCGACGGGCGGCGTCTTCGGCAAGCTCGAAGGCCGGGTCGGCGACACGCCGCTCATCGGGTCCGGGACGTGGGCTGACGAGTTCGTCGCCGCATCGTGCACCGGCCTTGGCGAATATTTCATACTCGCCGGCGGCGCCCAGGACGTGGCGAGCCGCGTGCGCTACCAGGGGGCGGGGCTGCAGCAGGCGGCGAACGACCTCGTCAAGGACGTCGCCCATCTTGGCGGCGACGGCGGCGTCATCGCGGTTTCGCGGGACGGCGACGTCGCCTTCGCGTGGAACTCAGAAGGCATGAAACGCGCCGGCGCCGCGCCCGACCGTCCCCTCTTCGCGGCGACATTTTAGTCCGTGCAAAAACTGTTTTCTGAAACCGAGCTGGAGAGGCTGCAGCGCGCCGCCGCGCTCCTGCGCGAAGCGAAGGCCCGTCTGCCGGTCTTGCCGACGCTCGGCTGGGACCGCTCGCTCGCCGACGCGTTCTTCGCCTCCGGCTGCGTCGAACCGCCGCGCCCCGAATATGACGCGATCGACGTCGACCCGTCTCTTGAGCGGGTGTTCGCGGCGCGCGCGCTCGTCGATGGCGACAGCCCCGTTCACCGCTGGCTCGAGCGCTTCGCCGAAACGACCGAGGAGACGGCGACGCTGCTTTCGACAATCGGCACGCCGCTCTTTCACAGCCACTCGCGCGCCCTTTACGGCTCGCCCACCGCCCCGATCGCCGACGGCCAGAGCACCGCGCTCGACCTCGCCCTGCGGCTCGACGCGCTGCTCTCGGAGTTCGACGACGCGAGCCTGAAGCTGGAGCCTCCGGAAAGCCTGAACGCGGACGACCTGAAGGCCCGGCTCGAGGCGGAACTCCCAGCCCATTTCGGCGACGCCGCGCCGCGGATCGAAGTCTCGCGCAACGTCTCCGCGAAAGCCGCAGCCGGCGGGGATTATATCAAACTGCGCAGCGACGCGCTTTTTTCCGATCTTGATGCGGAGCAGCTCCTGCAGCACGAGGCGCTGATCCACATTGCAACGGGCCTTAACGGCCGCGCGCAGCAGAGCTTTCCCCTGCTTGGCGAGAATTCCCCCGGCAATACGCGTACGCAGGAAGGCCTTGCCGTCTTCGCCGAATTCATTTCCGGCTCTCTCGATCCGCGACGGTTCAAGCGCCTGGCCGACCGCGCCATTGCGATCGAGATGTCGGCGGAAGGCGCGGATTTCATCGAAGTCTTCAATTTTTTCAGAGAGCGGAGCGGTTTGGACAATCCCTTTGAAGCGTTTGAAAGCGCGCGTCGCGTCGTACGCGGAGGGCTTGTCGACGGGGGCGGTCCGTTCACGAAGGATTCAGTCTATCTTCAGGGGCTCGTCGAAGTCCACAACTTCTTCCGCACCGCGATAAGAACCGGCGACGCCGATCATTTCCGCCTGCCCTTCGTGGGCAAGGTCGACCTCGCCGACCTCGACGCGATGAGGATGCTCTGGGAGGCGGGTCTCATCTCGCCGCCGCGTTACCTGCCGCCCTGGGCTGCGGATCTTCGCTACCTGTTGAGCGCCCTGGCCTATTCCACCTTTCTCAATGAGATCCGGCTCGACGCGGTGGCCGCGCGCTATGACGACCTGCTGGAGTGATTAACGCCGTTATTCTTTCCGGAACCTGACGATTTTCGTCAGGAAGGCGATGGTCTCGTCCTCGCGCCGCAACCCGAAAGCGCCAAACAGCGCGTCGAGATCCGTCCGGCAATAGCTGTCATAATAGGGCTCGTGGACGCCGCGCGGGAAGTTTTCCAGAAGGATGTCGAATCCGGGCTCGTCGCCGTACTGGATGGTGTCGACCAGTATGAAAGCGCCGCCGGGCTTGACGATCCGGGCGATCTCGGCCGCCGCGGCCTCGCGCACGGCCGGCGGCAACTCGTGGAACAGGTAAACGCATGTCGCAGCGTCGAAGGCGCCAGCCTCGAGCCCGGTCTCCTCGGCCTTGGCGCGCACGAAGGCGACGTCGTCAAAATCAGCAAGGGCGAGACGCGCGCGGCCCAGATAGGACGGGGACAGATCGAGCGCGGTCGCGCTCAGCTGCGGCCAGTTCTCCTTCACCGATTTCAGGAAAGCCCCCGTGCCGCAGGCGATGTCGACAATGCGCGCCGTCGCCGGGTCGCGCCCGTCGAGCGCCGCGCGCAGATGAGGCAGCGCCTGGCGGCGCATCGCATCGCCGGCGCCGGTGAAGATCGTCTCGACCTGCATGTCGTAGCGCGCGGCCGACGCCTCGCTCAGCCAGCCGTCCGTCTGGAAATGGAAATTCTGCAGATAATAGCGCGGATACTCTGTCCGGGCCGCATCGGTCAGAACTTCCGAGTGTCCGTTGGCGAGACGCCGTCGCGCCACGCGCGCCGCGTCGCGGAAATAATCCCGGCTTTGACGCAGCAGCTTTCCCGGCGCCGGCGGGCGGCGCATGTCGCCCGGCAATTTGTAGACGCCCCGTTCTATATTGCGCCAGTCGGCGGCGATCAGTTCACGGAAAGCCGAGCGAAGGCGCGCCCTGTCGAGCGGCTGTGAACTGTCAGCGTGAGGCGCTTCCCCGGGCTTGGTCATCGGCCCCATCAACCGGCGCCCGGCGAGATAGTGGCCCGTGTACCAGGCGACGCGCGCCAGCTGCGCGGTCGAGTAGATCGTCCGCTGCGCCGCGCTTGACAGATTCTCGGCGAGGCTCGCCATCCTTCATCCTTTCTCGAAGACGCCGACCAGTTCGATATGGGCAGAGTAGACAAACTGATCGACGGGCGTCACCTGCGTCAATCGGTAGCCGCCGTCTGAAAGAATGCGCGCGTCGCGCGCAAACGTCTTCGGATTGCAGGAAACGGAGACGACGCGGGGCGCGCGCGAGGCGGCGATTTCGCGGGCTTGGGCGAGGGCGCCGGCGCGCGGCGGATCGATGACGACCGCATCGAATTCATTCAGTTCCGCCGCGCCGAGGGGCCGCTCGAAGAGATTGCGAGCGCCCGCATCGACCGGGTTCAGGCCCGCCGACTGGCCGGCGCGCGCGGCCGCCTGCAGCGCGGAGATCGCCGGCGCGTCATTGTCGAAGGCGGCGAGCGTCGAAACCCTCGCGAGCGGCAGCGTGAACGCGCCGCACCCGGAGAAGAGGTCGACGATGCGGCGCGCGCCGGCGGCGGCTTCGCGCACGAAATCGATCAGCGACGCCTCGCCCGCGCGGCTCGCCTGGAGGAACCCGCCCGCCGGCGGCGCGACCGGAACGCCGTCGAAGCGCACGATCGGCGCCTCGAATTCAAGGACGGTCGCGCCGTTGACGCTGACGCGCGCGATCCCGCCCGCCGCC
>CAZBOC010000273.1:0-4162 GCA_964493225.1 uncultured Caulobacterales bacterium
GCCTCGCCCGCAAAGGAACAGACCGCGCGGGCGGCCCGAACCGGGGCGGGCGACGGCGCGGCGAGCCCGCGCGCGGCGTCCGCGCCCGAGCAGGATTTCGCCCGCCTCCTCGCCCGGCGGCTCGGCGACGCGACCGCGTTCGAGCTGCGTCTCGATCCGCCGGCCCTCGGCCGGGTCGAGGGACGCATGGTCGTCGCCGACGACGGCAAGATGGTCCTATCCCTGACTTTCGATACGGCGGCGGCCTTCGATCTTTTCCGCGACGACGAAGCGGCCTTGCGCGCCGCCCTCGCCGAAGCGGGCTTCAACCTCGCCGGCGGCGACATCGCCTTCTCGCTCAAGGACGACGGCGGCGCCCAGGACGCGCAGACGCGACCGGCGGCCCCGCCGCGGACCAAAGGCGATCGCGCAGCGCCTTTAACCGACGCAACGGACGACATCGGCCCGCCCGCCGCCGGCGCCGTCGACATCCGGATTTAGGAGTCTTGCAATGGACGTCGTTTCGATCGCCGCTTCGCAAACCGCGCCCGCCTCGGCGGGCGCTTTCTCCGGCCTTGCCGCGGACTTCGACACGTTCCTGACCCTGTTGACGACGCAGATCCAGAACCAGGATCCGCTCGATCCGCTTGATACGGAGCAATTCACCGAACAGCTCGTCCAGTTCGCCGGCGTCGAGCAGTCGATCGAAACGAACGCCAATCTCGAAACGCTGATCGCGTTGCAGGCGTCGTCCGACCGGGCCGGCGCGCTCGATCTCATCGGCCGCGAGGTGACGCTCTTGAGCGACGCCGCGTTCCATTCGGGCGCCGGCGCGGTCTGGACATTCGAGATCCCGCCGGCTTCCGCAGGCGCGACCTTTGCTGTCGCCGACGCTGCAGGAAAGGTCGTCGCATCGGGCCCGGCCCCGGCGGACGGCCGCCTCGCCTGGGACGGACGCGGACCTGAGGGCGAACCGGCCCCGACTGGCGTCTACCGAATCGCAATCGACGCCCGCGACGCCTCGGGCGCGCCCCTGCCCGTACGTATTGAAACGCGCGCGCGCGTCAGCGCCGTGAGCTTTGAAGAGGATGGTCCGCAGCTTGAACTGCCGGCGGGTCGCTTCGCCCTGGACGCCGTCGTCCGCGCCGGCGAACGTTTTGAGTAAGGAGCTCTCAGGATGACGTTTTCAGGCATTTTCGCAACGGGCGTCTCGGGCGTCGCTGCATTCGCGGCGGGCCTCGAGGCGGTTTCCTCGAACATCGCCAACACCCAGACGACGGGATACAAGCGGCTCCGCACCGATTTCGCCGACCTCGTCCCGCGGAATGCGGCCGAGCTGAACGAGGCCGTCGGCGCGGGCGCCGTCGGGGCCGGGGTCGCCGCGCAAGGCCGCCAGCTTGTGGACGAACAGGGCGCGATCGCCCGCACCGCCAACGCCACCGATCTCGCAATCTCGGGAGACGGTTTCTTCGTCGTCACTGAAACGCCCGAGGCGAGCCCAACCGACGGCGCTTTTCTATTCACCCGCGCGGGCGGCTTCCGCCCGGACGCGGCCGGCAATCTCGTAAATGACGCCGGTCACTTCCTGCGCGGCGCGCCTGCGGGCGCGGACGGAGCCGCCGGCGTCGGCTCGCTGTCCGCTCTCGAGGTCGTCAACATCAACCGCGTCCCGCCGCTCGCTGACGGGGCGGAGGCGCTCGGAGCGCTGACGGGCGTCGCCGTCGACGACGCAGGCCGCGTTAACGGAACATTTGTAAACGGACAAATACGCGCCCTTTACGAGATTCCGCTCGCCCTGTTCGTGAACGCGGGCGGCCTTGAAGACGCTGCGAATACGGCCTTCCGCGCGACGCCGGACGCCGGAGCCGTCACCTTGGCGCGGTCGGGGCAAGGCCGTGCGGGCGCGGTCGAAAGCGCCGCCCTCGAGCTTTCCACGGTCGACATCGGTCAGGAATTCTCCACGCTGATCGCCACGCAGAGAGCCTATTCGACGAACGCCCGCGTGATCGCCGTCGCCGACGAATTATGGCGTACACTAACGGAAACCGCCGCATGAGACGATCGTGTCGCCGTTCCGTATTGAGACAATGACGACGGAATTTTCCCGAATTATTTCATAGGGTTATAACGCCTTTTTACCATAGGATTTAGCCGTTCTTTAAAGCGGCGGCGATAGTTTTCACCCTAACAGTTGCGTAATTCAGGGGTTCAAATTCCATGTCCGTCGCCGATCCGCAAGCGTCGCAAGCAAAGGAGCCTTACGTCATCGGCCCGGACGGCATGCCGCTGACGCTCAATGACCTGCCGCCCACAACGACAAAGCGCTGGGTCATCCGGCGCAAGGCCGAAGTCGTCGCCGCCGTGCGCGGCGGCCTTCTGACGCTTGAGGAAGCCTGCGAGCGCTATACGCTGACGGTGGAGGAGTTTCTCGGATGGCAGAAGGCGATTGACCAGCACGGGCTACCGGGCCTGCGCGCCACGCGGGTTCAGCAGTACCGCTAAGCTTCGCGCGCGATATCCGCCTGCGGTTCACCCGCGCCTCGTCCAAGCCGAGGCGCGGGTTTTTCATGAATTCTCACCCGAAACGACTTTTTAACGACAACGCGGCAAATTCTGCCGAGCGCTGAGGGGCCGGCCGCGGCCCGACGCGCGCGGGTGCGAGCGAGTGTTGTTGTGAACGAAGTTCTGGGGCTGATCCGCTCCTATGGCGTTGCAAGGCTCGGCGCGATCGTCGGCGTGACGATCGGCGTGGCGATCGCGCTCGGGCTCATCGTCCTGCGGATCGGCGAGCCGCCAATGAGCGTTCTCTATGCGGATCTTGATCTGGCGGACGCGCGCGCCGTCGTCGAACGGCTCGAACAGGACGGCGTGCGCCACGCCCTCGCCGAAAAGAACGGTCAGGTCGCAATCATGGCGCCGCGGGCGGAGATCGCGCGGCTGAAACTGATGCTCGCCGGAGACGGCGTCATGGCAACGCCCGGCGTCGGGTATGAGATTTTCGACGAGGCCGACATGTTCGGCGCCACGCAGTTCCAGCAGAATATGAGCCGGCTGCGCGCCCTCGAAGGCGAACTCGGCCGCACGATCGCCACCATCGCTGGGGTGCGCGCGGCGCGGGTCCATCTCGTCCTGCCCGAACGCGACCTATTCTCACGGGACGAGAACGCCGCCTCCGCGTCGATCGTCGTCGACGCGCCCGCCGGGCTGCCGCGGCGTTCGGTGAAGGCGATCGTAAACCTCGCCGCGTCGGCCGTGCCGGGACTGGCGCCGACGGGGGTGACCGTGCTCGACGCTTCAGGCGCGCTCCTCGCGGCGGGCGGCGCGCGGGACGACGCCCTCGGGCCCGTCGGCGCGAATGCGGAGGAAAAGACCGCGGCGGTCGAAGCCCGCCTCAGACGCATGGTCGAAGACATAGTCGGGCCCATTGTCGGGCGGGAGAACATGCGCGTGCAGGTCGCCGCGGACATCGATTTCAACCGCGTCACGGAAAACGCCGAGATCATCGACCCGGACAGCCAGACCGTTCTGTCGTCCAGTCTCGTCGAGGAGGCGTCGAACGATGCGAGGCCCGACGCCGCGCGCGGCGTGAGCGTCGCCAATGCGCTGCCGGGCGCGGCGCCGGTCGCCGAGGACGGCGCATCGGTCCGCTCCAGCAATCGGCGTACGGAGGAAACGACGAATTACGAAATTTCGCGCACCGTGCGGCAGGAGGTGCGCGAAGGCGGCGGCGTCAAGCGCCTTTCCGTCGCCGTCGCCCTCGCCGCCGGCGACGCGCCGCGAAGCGATGCCGAGATCGACCGCATAACCAGCCTGGTGCGCGCCGCGGTCGGATTCGACGCCGCCCGCGGAGACGCCGTGAACATCGTCGAGGCCCCCTTCGCCGCGCGGCCCGACGTCGACGGCCCCGCCCCGGGCGAGGCGCCGGCGCCGCTCGCGCGCGAGGACGTCATGCGCCTGTTTGAAATCGCGGCCCTGGCCCTGATCGGCCTTGCTCTCGTCTTCTACGTCCTGCGGCCCCTCTTCATGAGAGGCGCGCCGCAGGCCGACGCCAGCGCGCAGGCGGCCCTCGAGGCGGCCGGCAGCGAGGCGCGCGCGCTTCCCGCCCCCGCCGACGGCGCGCCCGGCGGCCCGATCGATCAGAAGATCGACCTCGCCCGGGTCGAGGGGCAGGAGCGCGCGTCCG
>CAZBOC010000274.1:0-4153 GCA_964493225.1 uncultured Caulobacterales bacterium
CGCATCCTGAAGATCCGCCCCCGCCTCATCGCGGCGCGCCGCGGCGGAACGCACCGCCGGGTCTCGCGCGGCCGAAACGGCGAGCGCTTCGTCGAAGGCGAGACAAAGCTGCGCGCCTGCGGCCGGCTGGCCGCCGAAAAAGATTTGCGCGCCGATAAAAGCGCCGGCGAAGAAACGGGAGGGACGCACCATGCTCGCGAGGGCCCGCCTCAGGACGACCGCAGGCCGCGGAAGAGCGATTCCGATATCGGCGCGAGGAGATAATCCAACATCGTCCGTTCCTGTCCTGAATAAATAAAGGCGTCGACCGGCATGCCCGGGATCACCTCAATGCCCGAGGCGAATTCGAGATCAGATCGCGCAATGCGGATCCGCGCCTCATAATAGGTCGCCGAGGTCGCGGGATCGGTCTTCAGGTCCGCGCTGACATCGACGACGACGCCTTCGAGCCGCGGCGTCTGCCACCCCCTATAGGCCGAAATCTGGGTGCGGACCATCTGTCCTTCGAATACGGAAGCGCGATCGGCGGGGCGGATCTGGACCGACGCCGTGACGTCGACGACGTCCGGAATGATCTCCATGATCGTCTCGCCGGGCTGGACGACGCCGCCGACGGTCGCGAACTGAAGATTGAGGACTTCGCCGGCCACCGGCGCGACGATCACGGCCCGGTCGAGGACATCCTGGGCGGCGCCCAGCCGTTCTTCCGTAGACAGAAGCGCGGTGCGCGTCTCGAGGATCTTCGCGGCGATATCCTGGGAGAAGGTCGCCTTTTTTTGATGGATCTGCGCGTCAAAGTCGCGCATCCGGGCCGCCGAGGCCTCGCGGTCGGCGCCGAGCTGGGCGATTTCCCCCTCGAGCGCGGCGAGCTGGCGTTCGGCGCCCGTCACCTGGTCGCGCCGCGCAAGCTGTTCGGCGAACATCGTCCGCATGACGCTGAGTTCCTCGCGCGCCGCCTTCGCCGCCCGCTCGACAATGGCGATCTGGACCGCGCTCTGTTCCCGGGCGGTGACGGCCGCGGCGCGCCGGGCCTCGAGCACCGCAAGATCGGCGCTGAAGGAATCCCTCTGCTGACGGAAGAGATCTTCTTCGCGCTCTATGATGTCGGCGCGCTCGGCCTCGCCAAGGTCGACCCCGTCGAGCGCGGTCACGACGAAATCGTCGGTTCCGTCCCTGAGCGCGCGCAGCCGTTCAAGGGAGGCCTTATGCGCGGCGTATTCCTGCAGGATCTGGTCGCGCGCGGCGAGCGAAACCGTTTCCTTCAGTACGACAACAGGCTCGCCCGCTTCGACCCGTTCACCATCCCGCACAAGGAGCTCCTGGATGATGCCGCCCTCAAGGTGCTGGACGACCTTGCGCTGGTCTTCGACGACGATCTTGCCGAACGCGGCGACGCCCTCTTCGAGCGGCGCGAGGCCGCCCCACAGGAGGAAGCCGCCAAGGCCCGCCGCGCAGACGAGCCCTGACATTCGCACATAATTGTCGCTCTTCAGTTCGGCGCGCAGGCTTTCCTTTTTCATGGCTCTTTACTCCGCGGCTACGGCGCGGCCGGCGCCATGGATGGATGTCGCGACCCCGGACCCCGCATTCAGGCTCTGGAGATATTGCTCCGTACGCGCCGAATGGATCGCGCCGTTGCGGATCAAAAGCACCGTGTCGGACTGCGCGATAAGGCTGCGGTCATGGGCGGCGGCGATGACGATCGCGCCCTCGTTTGCGGCGGCCTTGAGCGTCGCGCCGACCGCGGCGGCGGCCTCGGGGTCGAGATTGGCCGTCGGCTCGTCGAGGAGAATGAGACGCGGCGCGCCGAAGAGCGCACGGGCGAGACCGATGAGCTGGCGCTGGCCGGCGGAAAGCCGCGCGCCCGTCCGCGCCCCGATCATCGTCTCGTAACCGTCGGGAAGAGACAGGATCATCTGGTGCGCGCACGCCGCTTGCGCCGCGGCGAAAACGTCTTCCGGCGCCGCCTCGCCCATCCGCGCGATGTTCTCCGCGATCGTCCCCGGTAAAAGCTCGACGTCCTGGGGGATGTAGCCGATATGGGGGCCGCGATCTTCGCTCGGCCAGGCGTGGAGGCTGCGCCCGCCGAGGGAGACGCCTCCCGCCCGCGGCGACCAGGCGCCGGCGAGGGTCTGCAGGAGCGTGCTCTTGCCGACGCCGTTGCCGCCGACGAGGCATACGAATTTTCCGCCCTCGATTGAAAGGCTGAAGGGGCGCAGCAGCGGCGCGCTCACTCCCGGCGCAGCGATGGCGACGCGATCGAGATCGAGGCGCGCTTCGGGCCGTGGGAGCGGCGTGAATTTCGCCGGCCCCTCGAGGCCGCGCAGGGATTTGTCGAGCTCTTCAAAGGATGTCTTCGCGATGGCGATCGACCGCCAGCCGCCGACGATCTGATCGATCGGCGCGAGGGCGCGGGACATGAGGATCGAGCCGGCGACGATGGCGCCCGGCGAGATTTCCTGGCGGATCGCGAGCGCCGCGCCGGCGCCGAGGATCACGACCTGGAGCATCTGGCGCACGGCGCGCGCTGAAGACGCGAAGAGACCGTCTTTGGCGCCGGCTTCCAGATTGAGCCGCCGCGCGCGGGTCTTCAGCGCCCGCCATTTGCCGAGCGCGCCGGGAACAAGCCCCATCGCCACCATGGCGGAGCGCTGGCGCGCGAGGCCGTCGGCCAGCGCGTGAGCGTCGGCGGAAACTGCGGCCGCGTCCTGGTGGCCACGGCGCGTCGTCGCCTCGGCGAGGATCGCAATAACGAAGACAATCGCCGCGCCACCCGTCGCCACAAGACCGATGACGGGGTGGATAAGAAACAGGATGACCAGAAATAGCGGTGCGAAGGGAAGATCGCAAAACGCAAGCAGCTGGTTGTTGGCAAAGATATTCCGCACACGGCTGAGGCGCGTAAGATTTTCACCGAGACGCACGCCGCCGTCTTCGGCCGCTTCGAACCGGACAAAGAGCCTCGCCGAGACGTCGTCTTCCAGGCGCTCGGCCGCCAGCGCGGAAATCCGTCGCCGTCCGGCCTCTGCCGCGCCATAGACGCCGAGAAGGAAGACGGCGATGAACGTCAGCCAGATCAGCGTGTCCGTCGAGCCTGAAGTCAGGACGCGGTCATAGACCTGCAACATATAGAGGGGCGAGACGAGGAGAAGCAGGTTCACCGCGAAGCTGAAGCCGATGAGCGCGGGAAACGCGCCGGGAAGCGCTCGCGCCATGGCCGCGAACCAGGCGATGAAACCCGCGCTTTTCGGCTCGTCCGTGCTTGACTGTCTCGCCGCCATAGTCGTTGTTCCGTAACAAGACCGCCCCCTGAAGAATGAGCTGTGGATGGCGTTACGCGCATCCACAGCTCAAGCCGGGCGGAGGCTCAGGGGGGGTGAAAGCGCCGCCCGGTTCACCCTCGCTCGCCGATCACGCGATTTCGAACATCTCCATCACCTCTGGCGCAGGGACGGGTTCAGCCGAGGCGACGGATTGATCGGAAACGACCGCCGTGGGGAAAGGCTCGGCGAGCGGGGATTGGTCCGTGGCGAGATTGTCATCGCCATCGTCGGAGAGATCCGTGAAGAGGTCGTCGCCGGAGAAGGCGACGGCCTGTTGAACCGCCGGCGCGGGCGCGGCGACGGGCGCGCCGACGAAGGTGAGCGTCGTCGTCGATGCGGGGCCCGTCTGGTTGAACCAGAACGTGTAGGTTCCCGCCTCAAGCGGTCCGGTGAAGCCGGTCGCGCCGGGGAGCGCGCCGATATCGTCGAGGATGTCGGTTCCTTCTTCGCCGTCGCCATAGACGACGCCTCCGAGGAGATCGCCCGCGCCCGTGGACGCCGCGTCCGTGGTGAAAACGGGGCCCTCCTGAACGCCGATGAACCCGGCCCCGTCGCCGCCCGCATAGTCGTCGAGGATAATCTCGGCGAGCTCGAGACCGGCCGGCACCTCGATCGTGACATAGTCGATGTCGCGACCGCCGGGGGCGGCGTCGCCCTGTTGGCCGGAGGACAGGATATTGTCGCCGAGGCCGAGCGTGAGCGCCGTCGGATTGGCGATGTCGCCGGAGAAGTCGCCCGCAGTCGCTTCGTTGACGGCGAAGGCCGCCGGCAAGCTCTGCTGCACGTTCTCGAATTCGAAATTGTCGGCGGAGAAGCTGGCGAGGGCGTCG
>CAZBOC010000275.1:0-4132 GCA_964493225.1 uncultured Caulobacterales bacterium
GATCGCCCGCCATGATGAACGGAATGAACCCGGCTCGGCCCTCGCGGCGGAGGGCGTCGAAACGATCGGCGATGCGCGTCATGGAACGGAGCGGCCTCGGGGCTTTGCGAAGAGGTGACTTATGCGGGCGCCGCGCCGATTGCAATCGCGTCGCGCGCGGGGCTCACCCGCAGGCCGTCTGCGCATCAATGATCTCGACGAGCAAGGGCTCCCATTCCTTGACGAGTTCCGCGACGCGGCAGCGTTCTTCAGGGTCGAGGCGCGGGTCGGACTTCAGATCGTCGAGGATGACGGACACGGCGTTGTCTTCCGAGCCGGCCCCCATGGCCTCGACCCCGCCGTCATTGAGGCTGTCGAACCGCAGCCAGGCGCCGTTGCGTTCAGGCCCGTAAACGGGCCAGTCCGGCCCGCCGGCGGCCGAAGGAACCCCGTCGCGGGCGAAGGACGCCCAGTATGCGCCCATCATGCGGCTCAGGGTCTCGCGGCTTTCGAGGGTGTTTTTCTTGAAGAGGGTTGCGTCGGCCGAGCCGAGCAGTTCGTAGCGGTTGAACACGAACGGAATCTCCAGGGCGTGGGCGGCGCCGAGGACCTTCGACAGATCCATCCAAAGGAAGCGCCCGCCTTCGTCCCAGTCGAAACGATAAGCGTAGACCGGCTCGTGGCCGGCGATCCCGGAGACCAGCGAAGCCGGCGCGTTTACGGCCTTGGAGCGCCAGAACCGGCTCGCATAGTCTGACGCGGCGTCATAGAAATCCTGGTCGCGCGCGACGATGAAGACGCCGAGGATGCGCTTCGTCATGCGCGGGTCGAGCATGTAGAAGAGTTTCATCTCGTCCCTATTGGTGCCCGTGATGACCGGAACGGCGTTGAATGTGTCGGTCGAACGCAGGGCGTTGAACATCGGCGTCGACGGCAAGGCAACGCCGTCCTCGATGATTCGCGGGGTGTCGAGGAACCCGTTCGGCTTTTCGAGGACGTCGAACAGCTCTTCCAGGGGAACGGCGCGCAGGGCCGCGGCGTCGGCGACGGCGAGCGCCTCGACGATGCTTGCGGAATTGTTTGCGTGGTCGCCCTCCAGTCCTTCGGCGACCGCGAGAGAGACGCTGTCGAAGCTGCCCGACTGGATGATGGCCCGGTGAAAGAGGCCCTCCGCGAGCGGCGACGCGAGGAGCGTTGCGACATTGTGGCCGCCGGCGCTTTCGCCGAACACCGTCACGCGCGAGGGATCCCCGCCGAAGGCCGAGATGTTCTCACGCACCCATTCAAGCGAGGCCACAAGGTCGAGCGTGCCGAAATTCGCGCTGGCGTCCCGCTGCGTTTCGGCGCTGTCGCGCAACAGGCGGTGAGCGAACCAGCCAAGGGGCCCGAGACGATACTGGACGGCGACGACAATGACATTCTCGTTCACAGCGAGATTGGAGCCGTCATAGGAGCTCGACCGGCCCCAGACGTTGCCCCCGCCATGGATCCAGACCATCACCGGCAGGGCCTCGCCCTCGGCCTCGGCAGGCGCGTAGATGTCGAGGGCGAGACAGTCCTCAGAGCCGATGAGCTGGTTCGGTTTCAGCCCTTCGGAACGATCGAAGGCGTTCGTCAGCTGGGCGCAGCGCTCGGCGAAGCGGACCGCTTCGCGCGCGCCCTCCCAGGCCGGGGCCGGACGCGGCGCGCGCCAGCGGTTCTCCCCGGCGGTCGAGGCCGCGTAGGGCACGCCGCGCCAGACATGGGCGCCGTTTTCCGCGACAAAGCCGATGACCGCGCCGGCGGCCGTTTGCCGGCGCGTCTCCTCCGCCGGCGCGGGGATCTGCGCGCCCTCTTTCTGACCGCAGCCGGCGAGGCCGACCAGGACCAGAGCGACAATGATCAACTTCTTCATGGGCCAGCCCTCCCGCGACAGCGCCAGACCCGAGTTCTAGTGGCGCCGACGGGTCGCGCCAAGGCCTTCGCGCAATCCGCGACGCGCCGGTTTTCGGGGCTGAGCGACGGGGGGTCGGCGGGCGCGGTCGCTAGGCGATGGCGCGCGCGGTCCGGAACGAAACAAGGCGCCGGCCGGCCTCGTCCCACAAAGCAAGGCGCGGCGTCTTCAGGCTCTCCAGGACGCTGAGCTTGGGCCAGGCCTTCAGATCTTCGCTCGCATCGTGGCATTCGCGCAGGCGATAATTGGGAATCAAGCTGGAGAGATGGTGGATATGGTGCAGGCCGATATTGCCCGTCGCCCACCGTAAGGGCGCCGGCAGGTCGTAATGCGAGGCCCCGAGAAGCGCCGCTTCCTCATAGCGCCAGTCCGCTCCCCGCGCCCAGTAGGTCGTCTCGTACTGGTGCTGCACGTAAAACAGCCACGCGCCGATCCAGGAGGCGATGGTCACCACGGGCAGGAAGACAAGCGCGACCACGCCCGCGCCCAGAAAAGCCGCAAGCGCGCCGTAGAAAGCGACGATCGCGGCGTCGAGGAAAACGACGCTTTTCCAGATCCGCTCCATCTTCATGGTCGCATAGCCCTCCATGAAAGGCAGTGTCTTGTTGAGCGGCAGGCGCTGCATGACAAGGAAGTAAACTGGCGGGCCGAAAACGAGGAGCGTCAGGGGATGGCGATAGAACCGGTAGAGAAGCCGATCCCCCCGCGGCAAACGGCGATATTCTTCGACCGTGAGCATGTCCACCGCCCCGAGCCCGCGCCGCTCGAGATTGCCCGACGTCGCATGGTGGCGGTTGTGCGCGTCGCGCCAGAAGCCGAAAGGCGTGAAGGTGAGCACGCTGATCAGCCAGCCGACGATGCGGTTGGCGAGCCCCGAACGGAAATAAGAGCCGTGGCCGCAATCGTGCTGGATCGTGAAAAGCTTCACGAGCATAAGGCCGGCGAAAGGCGCGACGAGAAGCGCGCCGAGCCACCGCCCCGAGGCGGCCAGCGCCGCCATCGCGGCGACGAGCGCGGCGTAAATCCCGACATTCAACAGCGCCTGGCTGACGCTGCGCGCGAGTTGCGGCCCTTGATAGGCTCTGCAATGCGCAGCGATGCGGCGAATGCGGGCGGAAAGGGTTTCGGCGAGGTCGGGCGAAGGGCAGTCGGCAGCGAAGCGGGTCAAAACGATTGGGCGCTCTCTTGTCGGCTGTAACAAAATCACATGGCTATAGGCGATTTTCGCCCTACGACAATAACATTTTATTATCCCGCCCGATCAGGGACTTGTCAGTCGTTCTCGGCGAAAAGAGTCATTGCGCCGACCACCATCGCCTCTGTTCCGACCGTGATCGCCGGCTCCGGCTCGATCTTGAAGAACGGGGAGTGGTGGGAGGCGGCCGTCTTCAAATCTTCTTCCGGCGTGCCGCCTACGCCGAAATAGACGCCTTTCACGCCAAGTTCAGGCGTGACGAAATAGGCGAAGTCCTCAGCGCCCATGCCCTGGCGCGGCTCGTCGTAAATGATCTCGGCGCCGAAATTTTCTATGAAAGCGCCGCGCAGGAGCCGGGCGGTCTCGGCGTCATTGACCGTAGGCGGCGTCGTTTCGGTCTTGGAGCGGATCACTTCGGGCATCTTGTCTTCCGGCACGCCCATGGAGACGGCGACGCCTTCGGCGACGCGGTCGATCCCGTCGAGGAGCTTTTCGCGCACGTCCGGCGCATCGGAGCGCACGGTCAGTTGCAGTTCGACACGGTCGCCGATGATGTTGTGTTTCGCGCCGCCATGGATCGAGCCGACGGTGATGACGCCCGGCTGCAAGGGGGCGATGGTGCGCGAGACGATCGACTGCAGCGAGACGACGATCTGGGAGGCGACAAGGACCGGGTCTATCCCCATATGCGGCGAAGCGCCGTGGGCGCCGACGCCGTGGACGATGATGTCGACGGAATCCGCGCTGGAATAGGCGGCGCCGTCCGTGATCTGAATGCGTCCCGACGGCGCCTGGGCGCCGACGTGGAAGGCGAGGGCGTAGTCCGGTTTCGGAAATTTCGTGTAAAGACCGTCGTTCAGCATGTCGCGCGCGCCGGAAATGCGCTCCTCGGCGGGTTGACCGATGAGGACGAGGGTTCCCCGCCATTGGTCTTTTCTCGCGGCGAGCTGGCGCGCAGCGCCCACGAGGGAGGTGATGTGGACGTCATGGCCGCAGGCGTGCATGACCGGCTTCACCTCGCCGTC
>CAZBOC010000276.1:0-4120 GCA_964493225.1 uncultured Caulobacterales bacterium
GGGTGCTCGTGGGGATCACACGATCTCAGCCGGTCCGCCGGCGCCCCTCGGAATGACGGCACACTATCAAGGGCGGCGTGGGCGGGCAACCCGGATCATTCGCTTGCGACCAAGCTTACAATCGGGCCCATGGGTGCGCCCGGGTCGTTGCGGTCGAGGTTCGGGGCGTAGAGGCGCGAGATGGTTCCGTCGAGATAGAGCGCGTTCGGCGCGCCGATTTCGTCGCGGAAGAACACCGCGAATTCGTGGAAATTGACCGGCGCATCGGCGAGGACGAAGACCGCCTCGCCATCTTCCGTGACGCCGACGCCGTTTCGCCGCTTGCGCGAGGTTGAGGCCGGCAGGAACCGCGGATGGATCGCGCCGTCGATGACGAGCATCGGCCCGGACTGGGTCGCGAAGGCGGGCGCACGGCCGGAGGCGAGAAAGCGCCCGGTTTCCATCACGCCCGGCGCGCCGTCGGCGTCGACGAAAAAAACGCCGTTGGGCTTCAGGTGAAAATTGCCGGGTCCGTCATTGGTGTTGGCGGATTTCAACGTCTCGCCGTCCTCGACATAGAGCCCGACGGGGGAGCGGTCGCGGGCATACATTCCGGCGTTCATGGCGAAGACAAGCCTCTCGCCCCGCGCCTCGAGCGTTTCGGCCAGCCGCGCGAAATGGCCGTAGGGCGCGCCGGTCTCGTCGTTCAGATAGAGACGCATGTCACCTTTCGCCGGCGGCGCGCCGGCGCGGCAGACCACGTAGCGCGTTTCCTCGAACTCCCGGCTTGCGCAGGGGCCCCTGTCGGCGGGCGCCGTCGGCGCAATAGTCTGATCCGCGAGAGCCAGCGGCGCGATGGCGAGGCCGGCGGCCATCGCCCAATTGGCGGCGACAAGGCCGCGGGCGAAGGGGCGTCGCTTGCCGAACGCCCGCCTCACCTCTCCTCGCCTTCGACAATCGTCACGAGGGGCGCGGCGTCGATCGCGAAGCGGGCTAGCGGTTCGTCGACGTTTCGGCCCGCCCGCTCGATCAGCGCAAGGGCCAGCGCCTTTGCAATCTGGGAGCGCGCAGCCCCTTTAACCGGCGCGCCGGCGAAACCGGCCCAGACGCGCGCGCCGTCCTCGGTCAGAACCATCCGCATACTGATCCGAGGCGCGCCGCGGATCCTGTTCGCGTCCGTATCGAGACCGAGGGCGAAGCCGTCGACGATGGTCCGGCCGTCCCACAGGGCGCTGTCGGCGTAGGCGATGTAAAGGGGGCTGCGCCAGCGCGGCTTCCAGTAATCCGACGCGACGCGCACGTCGATCGAAAGCGTCATGGCGCGCGCCGCCGCTGCGGCGCCCCCTTCGACCCTGCGTTCGGCGAGCCAGTCGGCGACCACGCGGCGCGCGTCGCCTTCAAGGGCCGAGCCATAGGCCTCGGGCAAGTCGACGGCGACATCGTCGAGCGTGAACGCCTCGCCCTCGACGATCCGCGGGTCGCCGGGACCGGTTTGCGTATGGTCCGGGTCGGCGGCGGCTTTCGCCCCGGGGTCGGCGGCGCGCTCGAGATTGCCCACGGCGCCGGGGAGGAGAAAGGGGCTCGGCCCGTCATAGGCGTCCGGCGCCATCGCGACGGTTCTGATCCAGCCCTCGACCTCCTGCGGCTGGGGCTGAGATGGCGCCGGCTCGACGGCCGGAGCCTCGGCCGTCGGCGCGGCGGCCGCCGTCGCCGCGGCGAACGCGGCGCTGATCGCGACGGCGCAAATAGCGTCGTTCCGGCTTTGCCGTGATGCGAAGGGGCGCTTGGCGGCGCGTGTGAGCATAGACAGATGTCTACCATCTGCACGCAGCGGACGTAAGACCGCCCCGGGGCGAAAATCCGTTCACAATCCGGCCCGGGCTCAAAGAGCGCCGCACTGCGACTGGGCGAAGCGTAAATTCCGTGGCGCGAGGAATGCTCCGCACCCGACGCTCCACGGCGAATATTCTGCACCAGGAAGGAGCACCGGCTCGAAGAAACAGAGGCGCGAAGAAACAGAGGCGCGAAGAAACACGCGCCGCCTTACTGTTTCGACACCCGCCTTTATCGGCGACGCAGGCAAGCATATACGCGATGCAAGCAAGCTGACGGCCCCTGAAAGGACGCCCGCATCTTCTGGTGAACGCCGCCGCGAGCGGCGGCCCCTATCCGCGAAATGCTGTTCCGTCCCTCCGCCAGCATGACGTGGATCAGGTTCAAAGGGTCTATTCTCAGCCCCAAAGCCCAAGGCTCCCTGGCGCGCATTGCTCGCAATCACGTTCAATACCGATCCGATCACGAAGGTTCATCATTCGCGGCAGAGTGATCGTCAGCATCGAAACCTTCAGCAAGGTGCGCGTCGCACGAGCCGTCGCACAATCGGCGACAGGCGGGACGCCCCTCGAAACACCAAATATTATGCACGCAATGCGCGGCGCGCACAAGAAAAATCGACAGCCCGACCAGCCACTGGCGGTCTCCCGATCAGCGATCCCCTTACGGAATTTTTGGAGAAATTCCAAATCCGGAGGGGCCTGCGCGGGCCCGCAACGCAAACCCGCCCGCAATCGGATCAGATCGCCTCATCTTCCGCGCCGCCGCCCGGCTTCGATGCAAAGGCGATCGCCGCGGCGATCGCGGCGCGCATCGCGCCCTCGGAATGGTTGATCGTCAGCGTATCAACGACATCGCCGGTCTCGGCGTCGATCAGCAGGGTAAAGCCGGTTCCGCTCCTGAACCGTTCGTATACGCTTGAAAAGCCGTGTTCCGATGCGAGCGCGGCGTGGGCCGGCTTCTCGCCGAAAGTGAAGTCGAATTCGATGAAGCGCACCGGCCTGTCGGCGAAGGCGGGGACAACCCTGGCGAGGCGCGGCTCGAGGATCTTGCATGCCGAGCACCAGGCCGAGGCGAAAGTCGCGGCGAGGATTTCCGGCTCGCCTTCATAGACGTATTGCGCCTCGGCGCTCGAAACCGCGCCGCGGCCGTAGAAGAAAAAGCCCGCCGCGCCGAAAACCAACAGCGCCGCGGCGATCAGGTTTTTTCGGGTCATCCGCACCCCTGTCTTGAAAGCCTCGGGTTCGCATACGCTATTTTCAAGCCTCGCGCGCCCCCGCGTCGCATCACGTTCGTGCGAAAAACCGGCCGATCAATCCTGAAACGGATCGCGCATCAGGATGACGTCCTCGCGCTCGGGGCTTGTCGAGACGAGGGCGACGGGCGTTTCGATCAGCTCCTCGATGCGGCGGACATATTTTACCGCCTGCGCGGGCAGCTCCGCCCAGGATCGCGCGCCTTCGGTCGACGCCGACCAGCCCTCGACCGTTTCATAGACGGGAACGGCGGCGGCCTGGGCGCCGGGGTCGGCCGGCAGATAATCATAGGCCTTTCCGTCGATCATGTAGCCGCTGCAGACATTTATCGCCTCGAAACCGTCGAGGACGTCGAGCTTCGTCAGCGCAATCCCGTCGACGCCCGCGATCTTCATCGACTGGCGCACGAGGCAGGCGTCGAACCAGCCGCAGCGGCGTTTGCGTCCGGTGACGACGCCGAACTCCCGACCGCGCGCGCCGAGCCGTTCGCCCGTTTCATCGTCGAGCTCTGTCGGGAACGGACCCTCGCCGACGCGGGTCGCATAGGCCTTGACGATGCCGAGCACGTAGCCGACGGCGCGGGGGCCGCGGCCGGAGCCCGTCGCCGCCTGGCCCGCAACGGTGTTCGACGAGGTCACGTAAGGGTAGGTCCCGTGGTCGACGTCGAGGAGGACGCCTTGCGCGCCTTCGAACAGAATGCGCTTGCCGGCGCGCCGCGCCTCGTGGAGGAGCCGCCAGACAGGCTTGACGAAGGGCGCGACCCGCGGCGCGATCTCGCCAAGCGCGTCCGTGAGCGCGGCGCCGTCAATTTCCGCCGCCCCATGACCGCGCCGCAGGGCGTTGTGGTGGGTCAGAAGGTTCTCGATTTTCGCCGCGAGTTCCTCAGGCCGGACGAGGTCGGCCGCCCTCAGGGCGCGGCGGCCGGCGCGGTCCTCATAAGCCGGACCGATGCCGCGCTTCGTCGTTCCGATTCTCAGGCCGCGATTGGCGCCTTCGCGCATCTGATCAAGTTCCTGGTGGACCGGCAGGATCAGGCAGGCGTTCTCGGCGAT
>CAZBOC010000277.1:0-4117 GCA_964493225.1 uncultured Caulobacterales bacterium
CGTCGGAGCGCCGCACGAGAACGCGGTCATGCAAAGGGCGAAACGCCATGGATTTGGTCTCCCTCGTTGAGAGTTCTGTTTTGAAACAACGGGTTGGCTCGAAGGTCGCCCGCGCGTAGGCGAGCGTTGGCACTCGTGAGCCCCGAGTGCTGATCGCCAATTAGTGACGCGTGCGCGAGACGTCAAGGACCGAGCGCAATGAAAATTTGCGGGATACCGTTCAGGATTTTTGGTAACGAGGGCCCCGGCGGGCTGCGGCGAGAGGATATGGGCCATGGTTGAATTTCGCTTTCATTCCGCAGCGGACCCCGTGCGGCGTTCGTCGGCCGCGGCGGGGTCGGCGGCGAGGCGGGTGCGGTGCGGGCCCTGGGGACCGGGCCCGCGGCGCCGCTCGGTTCGGCGCTGGCGGGCGCGGCCTGCATATTGGTGTCGGCGACCGTCGGCGCGCAGGCGGCCGAACCTTCTTTTCGCTATTGCGAGGCGGGTTACGCGCGCGGTTTCGTCGATGACGGGGCGGTCGCTTCCGACGGCGTCCTCGGCGCGTTCGCCGTCTCCGCGAGCGACGGCGGCGGCGGGCGAATCGCCTGCGATTTCAGGCTCCTCGGCGGGATCTACGTCCATGGGGAATACCGCCGGATCGAACTTGACGCGGTCGCGGCGAGCGGATTTCCGGGTCCGATCGTCGGCCTTGACGACAGCCTCGACGCAACGGCGAAGGACTGGCGCGTCGGTGTCGGCTATGCGCGCGATCTGATCCCCGGCTTCGTCGGCTACGGACAGGCGGCGCTGATGCGCAGCAACTATTATGAGGAATTCGACGAAGCGGGCTCCGGCTTTTCCGGGCTCGACAATTCCGGCGTTCGGACGGGGCTCAGCCTCGAAGCCGGTTTGCGTGCTGCATTTACGCGCCGTTTCGAGATATCAGGCTATGGCCGCTACGACACCGAGGGCGCTTACGGCTTTTCCTCGACTAACGGCGGACTTGCTTTCGACGAAGGCGACGATTTTCGCGGCGGGATCCGGGCCTCGGCCCGCATCCTCGGGCCGCTGTCGCTTTCCGCTGGATACGAGGTCGGCGATCTCGACATCTTCTTCATTGGCGCGCGCGCGGGGTTCTGAGGGAAAGCTTTCGCGGGCGTCTGCACGGGCCGGACACGCATAAATGGCCGCGCCGCCGCAAACGCGCCCTCTCGGCGCGACGATTTCGCCTGGATTACGCGTTTTTAATCGGCGGGATCACGGAACGGGACCATATTCCTTCCGACCGTTAACCAGGCGCTGGGATTTCAACGCCATCCAGCGTCCGCAAGGCATCGCCAAGCCGTATACGTCGGCGAACCGGCGTCGCATGAGAGGAGCAATTAAAATGCGCAAATTCATTCTGGCCTCAAGCCTCGCGGTCTTCGCCGCCGCTTGCACCACGAACCCCTACACCGGCGAAAAGCGCGCCAGCCGGACCGTCACAAGCGGCGCGGGCGGAGCGGCCGCCGGCGCGGCGGCCGGCGCCGTCCTCGGCGAGGTCATCGGCGACCGGGCCGGCAAAGGCGCGGCCATCGGCGCCGCGGTCGGCGCCGCGACCGGCGTCGGCGTCGGCGTCTACCAGGACCGCCAGCAGGCGAAGCTGCGCCAGCGCCTCGCTTCGTCGGGCGTCTCCGTCACGCGCGACGGCGACAACATCTATCTTAACATGCCGTCCGACATCACCTTCGCCACGGCGTCCTCGGAGATCACGCCGACCTTTTACGAAACGCTGAATTCGGTCGCCCTCGTGTTGCAGGAGTTCGACAAGACGACGGTCGGCGTCTACGGCCACGCAGATGCGCGCGGCGCGGCGGACTACAACCAGCAGCTCTCAGAGCGCAGGGCCCTTTCCGTCTCGAATTATCTCTCGGCCCAGGGGGTGAACGGGGTGCGGCTGAACGCTGTCGGCTTCGGCGAAGACCGACCGATCGCGGACAACTCCACGCCGACCGGCCAGGCGCGCAATCGCCGCGTCGAAGTCGTGATCGAGCCGATCGACGCCGCGTTCTAAGCCGGCGCTCCTTCGCGTCGCCCGCGCAGCATCGAAACGTCCCGGCGTCGCCGGGACGTTTTTGCATTCGCCGCGCGCTTTTGGAGAAAAATCCGCCGGTCAAGACAATTTTAGCCAATTCGGTTTCAATTCTGGGCCCTGGGAATGACGATCCATTCGGAGATTTCGCCTAAGCCGGGCATGAGTGATGCGGCTGCGAATCCGTTGCTGATCTCGAGGAGGCAGTCTTGAAGGTGCAAGCGCGCGAACCGCGGTACGGATTTCTGGTTCTTTTCGCAGCCGGCCTGACGGGATGTCTGCTGCTGGCCGCGGCGCTGCGCCAGGATCTGCGACCGTCTCTGGAGATTTCTCTATCCGCGGCGCTCGTCGTGATGCTCGTGCTCTACGCCCATCTCGGCTTCGCGCTCGGCCGCGCGAAACAGGAGCTTGAAATGCTCAAGCGGCTGGTTGAGCGCGTTGACGAAGACCCCGTCGAAAGCGCCCGCAAGATCGCGCCGGCTCTCAACCTCGACGACGTCACGGATCTGTCGCCCGAAGACAAGGCCATGCTCGAGCGCGTGCGCAACGCGATCGAGGCCGACCGGCTCGAGCTCTACCTCCAGCCGATCGTCAGTCTGCCCCAGAGAAAGCCCCGTTTCTTCGAGGCGTTCTCGCGCATCCGCGACACCAAGACCGGCGTCCTGCGCCCAGCCGACTATCTCGACGCGGCCGAGCGCGCGAACCGCATCGGCGTCATCGACAATATGATCCTCCTGCGGAGCGTTCAGGCGCTCAGAACGCTGAACGTCCGCGGCGGGTTTTTCTCGGTCTTCTGCAACATTTCGCCGGCGACCCTCTACGACACCGAATTCTTCGCCCATTTCACCGACTTTCTGGAGGCGAACGCCGATCTCGCGCAGCGACTCGTCTTCGAGTTCACCTCTCCTGCTGTGCAGATGATGCATCCAAGGGTCCAGGAGAACCTGTCGGCGATCGCGGATAAGGGCTTCACCTTCTCCATCGACCATGTCCACAATCTCGATCTCGACTGGCAGGATCTGCGGGCGCGCAACTTTCGCTTCGTCAAGGCCCCGAGCAGCCTCCTGATCCGCGCCTCGCGGAGCGACGAAGCCGCCGTCGCGCAGCTGCGCAATATCCGCAAACGCCTGGCCGACGCCGAAATCGATCTCATCGCCGAGAAGATCGAACTGGAATCGCACATGCCGGAAATTCTTCAGCTCGGGATCGATTTCGGGCAGGGCAACCTGTTCGGCGCGCCGCGCAGGGCCGACTTCTATCTCGGCGCGCAGGATGCGGGCGGGCGCGAATTCGCCAAGGCGTCCTGAGAAGGGCGGGCGAGCCCAGTCGCGTCTGCGTCCGGCTCCCTTGACCGAGCCCGGAGCCGGGCTTAACGCCCCACACCGATGACATTCGCCCTCCTGGAAACCATCAAGCCGCTGGCCCGCGGCTACGACGCCCTGTTGTGCGACGCATGGGGCGTCATTCATAACGGCGTAGCGCTCACACCGGGCGTCGAGCACGCGCTCTGCGCCTTTCGCAGGTCGCGCGGGCCGGTCGTGATCCTGACGAACGCGCCCCGTCCCTCGAAGATCATCCCGCCGCAGCTTGACCGGCTCGGCCTTTCCCGCGAGGCCTATGACGCGGTGGTCACCTCAGGCGACGCCACCCGCGCGGCGATTGAGACCTTTCTGCCGAAACGCGCGTTCCGCCTCGGTCCGGAAAAGGACGATGCTCTCTATCGCGATCTCGACATCGCCTTCGCGCCCGTCGACGAGGCGGAATTTATTGTCTGCACGGGTCTTTTCGACGACCAGACTGAAACCCCCGAGCAGTACGCCGAACTGCTGGGCCGAGCGGCCGCGCGGGCCTTGCCAATGGTCTGCGCTAATCCCGACATCGTCGTGAACTGGGGCGGACGGACGGTGTTTTGCGCGGGCGCGCTCGCGGAGATCTACGCCGAGCTCGGCGGGGACGTGATCTACGGGGGCAAACCCCATCGCCCGATCTACGATCTCGCGCGGGCTTCGCTGGAAGCGGCGGCCGGGGGCGCGGTAGCGAAATCGCGGGTGCTCGCGGTCGGCGACG
>CAZBOC010000278.1:0-4100 GCA_964493225.1 uncultured Caulobacterales bacterium
AAATAATCCTCGATCGCCGTCTTGCCGCGGCCGGTGACGAGAACGAAATGCTCGATCCCCGCCTCGCGCGCCTCCTCGATCACATAGTCGATGAGGGGACGATCAACCACAGGCAGGAGTTCTTTCGGGATCGACTTCGTCGCCGGCAAGACGCGGGTGCCCAGGCCGGCGACGGGGATGACGACTTTCTTCACGGGTTTCATGACGGGACCTTTGTTTCGTCGGAACTAGCGGGGGACCTTGTTGACCGGGCTCTCGCCGATTTCCACGGCGTTTTCAATCGGGTCCAGGATGGTCGCTTCCTTGGTCAATTGCTCCTGGGCGAGCCGCGCCCGGCGCGCCGCATCCTCGGCGAGATCGTGATAGAAAAGGTTAAAGTTCCGGGCCCGCCACTTCGCGCCGAACCAGTTTCGCCGTCTGAGATAGGACTGGGGCGGACGGTCGACGACGAGAATCCCCCGTTCGCATTGCGCGCCGATGGCGCGCGCAAGCCGCGAAGGCGTCTCGCCAAGCTTCAGCCCGGTCGCGGACGCCGCGCCGACATGGTTCTCCGGCCCTATATACGCCTCGGTCCGCGTCCAGTTCAACGGATTGACGCAGAGCGGCGCGTCGCCGGAGACAGCGTTCAGCTCGCCGCGGGCGTCGAACACCATGGAGCGCGCTCGGATACGGCGCATCTCCTCATCGAAAGGCGCTTCGAAATCCACATACGAAATGAGGCAGCGGAAATCCTGGGGGCCCGCGCAGGGCGGCGGCGTTCCCGCGCCCTTGAAGAACTCCGGCGGAACCGCCTGGCCGATGATGTAAGCCGCGGCGAGCCGCCGTCTTAGTTCGTCCGACTGCGCGATACGGGTTTTCAACAGGCCGAGAGCATGCAGCCCGCCCTGGCCGTAGCCGACGACGAAGAAGGGACGCTCGCGATCCTGCGTCTGCGCGGCGAACGCGTCGAAAGCGCGCGCAATGTCCGAAAAGGCGAGTTTCCGCGCGGCGACGCCGTCATATTTCTGCGTGAAGAAAGAGAAAAGCGTCGCCTGGCGGTAGCGCGGCGCGAAAAGCCCGCCGAGCCCGTGGAACGGACCGGCTTGGTTGGGCCCGGCCGTTCGACGAAACAGGGCGTCGGCGCGCGAATCGTCGAAGTCCGCGTTCCACTGCTCCGGGGAATAGTAAGTTGTCGCGTGGATGAAAAAAACGTCGGCCGCGCCGGCGGCGCCTGGAGCCTTCGGCCGCAGCGCCCAGGCGGCGTTCTCACGGTAATCCGGAGCGGGCGGCGGCGTCATGGTCTGGAAAGGCGTGCGCGGATTGATGAAGAATCGGGCGATATTGTCTTGGAAAATCACCGCGCAGAGACCGGCCGCGAGCACGAAGCCGACGCCGGCGAGGTAAGCCGTCGTGCGCCACGATGATCGCTTCACCGCTTCTTTCACCCTCGCATTCGTCCCTAAGCCACGGCGCAATGCGCCCGCGCGCCCTAGTTGCGGCGGACGATCCATGTTGTAAAGCCTCGGGCCGCTATCGCCGGCTTTGTGATTAATTTACCATGGCTTATGATCATGGTTTTGGCGACGCCTCCATGGCGATTTGGTTAGGCCGCAAATGACGAAAAAACGACCTGAAGACGCCTCCGAAAAAGGGGGCCGTGGTGACGGCGGTCTGATAAAGCCGCAAAAACAGAGCCTTCTCGGGTCCATACGATCGAGCTTTCTCGCCGGCGTCGTTGTCGCCGCGCCGATCGGGATCACCATGGCGCTCGTTTACTGGTTCGTGACCGGGCCGATGACCCGGCTCGACAAATTCGTGAAGCGGTGGCTGCCCGACATCGGCAGCGAAAATATCGACCGCATCGTCCAGGTGATCCCCGGCGTCGGCGTGCTTGTCGCGATTATCGCCCTGATAATTCTCGGCGCGCTCGCCAAGAACTTCATCGGCCGCGCCTTCATCCAGGCTGGCGAAGACATCCTCAACTCGATGCCGGTCGTGCGAAATCTCTACCGGTTTTTCAAGAACGTCTTCGAGACCGCGCTGCAGCAGTCCGAACGTTCCTTCCAGGAAGTCGCGCTTGTCGAATATCCGCGCAAGGGCGCGTGGGTGATGGCGTTCGTCGTCGGCAAGGCGAAGGGCGAAATACCACACATACTCGACGATCATGCGACGGAAGAGGAGGAAGAGGTCACCTCCGTCTTCATTCCGACCGTGCCGAACCCGACATCCGGTTTTCTGCTTTTTGTTCCGTCAACGGACTTGCGCAAGCTCGACATGTCCGTCGAGGACGCGGCGAAAGTCGTCTTCTCCCTGGGGCTTGTCTCGCCGGATTACCGTCATCCCGACGAGGCGCTGGAAGCGCTTGAGGGCATCACGGAAACGGCCCTCGCCGAAAAGCCCAAGCGCTGGGGTTTCGGCGGGCGCTAGGGGCGTTTGGGAATCGCCGAGGCTGTTCAGCCGCGGGCGGTACGCCGCCGGGCCCATGCGCCGCTGGAACGGTGACGCTGGAACGGTGATTATGGGTTGTCGCTCGGCACGTGTTCGCCGGAAATCTGACCCAGCGCCGCAAGCCGTTTGCTCCTTGTGTCACCCTCCCTGGGTCACCCTGACTGCAACAGCCTGACGGCGTCGTCGCGGCGGAAGAGATAGAGGAGGGTGCGAAGAGGCGCGCCCCGCGGGCCTTTGAGGTCGGGGTCGGTTTCCATGATCAGGGCGGCGTCGTCGCGGGCGGCTTTGAGGAGTTCGCCATGGGCGCTCGCCTCGGCCACCTGAAAGCGCGGAAATCCCGATTGCGCCGCCCCCAGAAGATCGCCGGCCCCGCGCAGGCGAAGATCCTCTTCCGCGATCTCAAATCCGTTCTCGGACGAGCGCATGACCTGGAGCCGCGCTTTCGCCGTCTCGCCGAGCGGTCCCTGATAGAGGAGGAGGCAGGCGGCGGGCTTGTCGCCGCGCCCGACCCGTCCGCGCAGCTGGTGAAGCTGGGCGAGGCCGAAACGCTCCGCGTGCTCGATGACGATGACCGTCGCGTTCGGCGCATTGACCCCGACCTCGATCACGGTCGTTGCGATGAGGACGGACAAATGGCCTTCGTGGAACGCGGTCATGGCGGCGTCTTTCTCAGGCCCCTTCATCTTGCCGTGGACGAGCCCGACGCGCTCGCCGAAGACGCCCCTCAGATGTTCGTAGCGATCTTCCGCCGCCGTCAAGGGCAGGCGCTCTGATTCCTCCACGAGCGGGCAGACCCAATAGACCTGTTCGCCTCGTCCGGCGGCGCGCGCCACGGCGTCGACCACCTCCTCGAGGCGGGCGAGCGGGATCGTCCGTGTGGAGACGGGCTTGCGGCCTGGCGGCTTCTCCCGGATCGCGCTCGCCTCCATGTCGCCATAGGCGGTCAGCGCCAGCGTCCGCGGGATCGGCGTCGCGGTCATCACGAGAAGGTCCGGCTTCGGCCCTTTATCCGCCAGGGCCATGCGCTGGTGGACGCCGAAGCGATGCTGTTCGTCGACGACGACGAGGCCGAGATCCCTGAACGCCACCGTCTCCTGAAAGATCGCATGGGTGCCCATGAGGATGTCGATATAGCCTTCGGCGAGGCCGGCGAGTTTCGCCGCGCGCTCCGGGCCCTTGTCGCGCCCCGTCAGGCATTCCATGGTCACGCCCGCGGCGTCGGCGAGGGGGGCGAGGGAGGCGAGGTGCTGGCGCGCAAGGATTTCCGTCGGCGCCATGAGGGCGGCCTGCGCGCCCGCCTCGACCGCGTTCAGCATGGCGAGAAAGGCGACGATGGTTTTCCCCGAGCCGACGTCGCCCTGGAGCAGGCGGACCATGCGGTCGGGCGCGGCCATATCGGCGATAATCGCTTCGAGGGCGGAGGATTGCCCGCCCGTCAATTGGAAGGGAAGGCTCTGAAGCGCTTTCGCGCGCAAGGATCCGTCGCCCGCCATGGCGCGCCCCTTTGATTTCTGACGGGCCCGGCGGATCAGCGCCAGCGCGAGTTGGTTCGACAAGAGCTCGTCATAGGCGAGCCGCGCGCGGGCCGGCGCATGGGGCGAGAGTTCCCCCGCCGAGGCGGGCGCGTGCATCGCTTCAATGGCGGCCTTCCAGCCCGGCCAGTCCCGGCGCTC
>CAZBOC010000279.1:0-4088 GCA_964493225.1 uncultured Caulobacterales bacterium
GGCTATATCGCGGCGAGTTCGGCCTTGTGCGATTTCATCCGCAGCTTCGCGTCCGGCTTCATCTTCACCACGGCGCTCCCGCCAGCGATCGCGGCTGGCGCGCTCGCGAATATCAGGCACCTGAAAGCGAGCAACCTCGAACGAGAACAGCACCGCGACCGCGTGGCGAGGGTTCGCGCAAGGCTGAACGCCATCGGCATCCCCACGCTCGACAATCCCAGCCACATTGTGCCGGTAATGGTAGGCGACCCGGTCAAGTGCAAATGGATCAGCGACTGGTTGATGGAGAACCACGGCATTTACGTCCAGCCGATCAACTATCCGACCGTGCCAAAGGGCACCGAACGGCTGCGCATCACCCCCTCGCCGGTGCATACGGACGAAGATATCAACCGCCTCGTTTCCGCGCTTTCCGAAATCTGGTCGCAATGCGCCCTCGCCCGCCAGGTGGCCTGAAAGGGCGCGCCGCCGTCGACGCGGCATGTGGTCGGGCTGAGGGCGGGCGGCGGCGTCTTCTTCCGACCGCGCCTGTCGACATCAGGGCGGCCCCTCTCGACATTGGTGCGGCGCGCGCCACGGGCCGGTGACGCGGGTCATCGCCGACACCGTCGCCGAAATCGTCTCTGGCGATCGTCGCATCCTGGCGCGCGACCGCGGCGGTCGTCGGCCATCCTCCACCAAGGCGGCCTCGTAAGTCGCCCTTGATCACCTCGGCGACTTCATCCAAGCGGGGCCCGTCCCGCGCCTTTACGATCAGCGCACCGGCGAACAGTCGCCCGCGGAACGAGACTCTCTTCGACCACGAAGCGACCTCGCGTAGGGCCCGCGGCTCGTTCGTGCGCTGCCAGTCGCCGCGCACGCGGCAGCGCGATTGAAAATTCAGGCGCCATCGGCGATCCTGGCGCGACGTTATTATGCTTCTGATGAGATCCCGGACGACGCTTCGCCGCAATCGCCTCGTCGCCGGCGATTCAAGTGCAGCCTTGCTGGATCTTTCCCCTGGCCTGTTGCAGCGTCATCGTCGCAGCGCAATCCTTGCGGGCCGACGCGTTCCTACAAAGCTGGGCCCCTGATTTAACGAAGCGCGCGAGCGTTGCGACCCAACACCTTTTCGATGAAGCCGTCGTCCCGGCGCGCGAAGATTACAAACCCCGCCAGGCCTGCGTAAAATGCAATCGGCGCGAGGCCGACCGCCGCCGGCTTCGCCAGCAACGCGGCGGCGGAGACAGCGGCCGCCAGCGATGTCGCATAGCACGCAATCAGAGGGGCTGGAGCGGGTTCTTTCAGACGTTTCCACACGGCCCAGATGAGCGGAGCCGCGAAAAGGAGCTTGACGAAGGCGAGGGCGCGAATAAGGCGGGCGAGATCCGGCTCGGCTGCGTAGCGCGCGTCGCTTCCGGCGAGCGCCCATGTCGCCGCCGCGGCCGCTGCGAGGACAAGCGAAAAGCCGAGGCGTCGCCAGACGAACGCGTAAACGCCGCCGCCTTGTCTCGCGAACCCGGACTGCAACTGTTCGAAAACGACCATAAAGGGAAAATACCCCGACCGGAGGATGCCTGTCGACCCTCCCCGCCACGGCGCGCATCTCCGGGGCTCCCCCGAGGCGACGTGCAGCGGTGCGAGCGTTTGCGCGAACCTCCCCTGCGCTCTCCCCCGTCGCTCAACAGAAAAGGCCGCCGGCGCAATCACGCCCGCGGCCCTTGCCTTGTTACGGATGGGCCGGTGAGCCCGGCTTAGAACCGCGCGAACCCGTTTTCTGTTCCCCAAAGGTACCAGTTGTCGACGACGGTGCCCGTCAACAGGATGCCGATTCCGCCCGTGATCGGCGTCAGGATCGCAAACCACCAGGCCCAGCGGTGAATGGACTCCATCGATGCGTTGAAGCCCATGGTCCAGCGCCAGAACAGACCGGCGCGTTCCGATGCCGTGCCGCGGTCGTAAATCTGCTCGATCTCACGCTCGCCGCCATAGCGGCTGACGGCCAGAATGGTCCCGGCGTGCATTGCGAACAGAAGCGTTGATCCGTACAGGAACACGATCGAGAGCATGTGGAACGGATTGTAGAAAAGATTCCCGTAGACCAGCGAAAAGTTGTTCGTCCAGTCAAGGTGCGGGAAGATGCCGAAGGGCACGGCTTCGCTCCAGCTGCCCATGGCCAGCGGCCTGAGGAAACCAAGAACCAGATACAGCCAAATGGCGGCGGCGAAAGCCCAGCAGATATGCGTGCCCATGCCGAGCTGGATCGCGCGGCGATAGGAACGCACCCACCACAACAGGATTGACGCGGTCAGGAAAAACCCGGACAGAAGCCACCAACCACCTTCGGCCAGCGGCGGGAACGGATTGAGGCCGTGTTTGGCGAGGGGCGGGTCAAGCGAGAGCCAGGGCAGTTGCCCGACGAACTTGATCGGATTCCAGTTGACGCTCGCAAGCATGTTGAGCCCCATGATTCCGATGGAAATGGCGCCCGTGATCAGCGAAGCAAGGCCGGTCCAGCCGAGATAGATCGGCCCGATTTGCGCGTCGCCCAGCCTGCCCAGGACATGGCTGAACCCCGTCACGTTGTCGCGCTCGTCGCCGGCGGGCAGAGCGACGCCGTAATCGACATGCCCGCGGACCTGAACTTGCGTTAGAATATTCTGATAATCGGTCATCTGACGAACTTTCTCCTATCTCCAGACCGGCAGGTTTTTCCAGCCGTCCCACCATTCGACCCAGGATCCCTCGTAGAACGGACCGCTGATGACGATGCAGATCGCGCTCCAGAACCCCGCCGAAAGGGCGAGGAAGAGACCAAGCCTGTGGATGCCGAGCGTGCCGACCGAATACCCTATGAAATCGCGGAAAAACGCGTTCTCGTGTTCCGGGGTCTTCACGACCTTGCCGCGCCCTGGATTGGTCGCGGACAGCACGAGGCCGCCATGAAGCGCGAGCGCCAGCGTCGTCGTGAAAAAGAACGTGATCGCGATCATGTGCGCGGGATTGTAGTGAAAGTTCCCATACATATAACCGGTGTTTGAGACCCAATCGAGGTGGCTCATGATGCCGTATGGGAACGCGTATCCCCATGCGCCCATAAGAACCGGACGGATGATCTCGAGGGTGACATAAGCGAAAATCGCGACGCCGAAAGCGAAGGGAACGTGGTAGCCCATCCCCAGTTTGCGGCAGATTTCGACTTCCCTGAGCGCCCAGGAAACGAAGGCCCCGGTGGCGCAGAACGTGATGACCTGCCACAGACCGCCCTCGCGCAGCGGCGCGAGCGCCAGACCGTAGCTGACGTCCGGCGGATCTATGCTGATCAGCCATGGGTTCCAGGTGTCGCCGAGCGACGCTCCGTAGAAGATTAGCAACGTTCCGAGAGCGGCGAAGAAAGCCGTCGTGACCCCGAAAAACCCGACATAAAAGGGGCCGACCCAGAAATCGAACAAGTCGCCGCCAATCAACGTACCGCCCCTTACGCGGTATTTTCTTTCAAAGCTCAATAAAGCCATACTGAATCGACTTTCCTATTGCACGAAGATGATTTTCAGCCGTCGGCGCGCGGCGCCGACAACGGCGGGGCGAGCCCGAAAGCCAGCCCCGCCGAAAGGACCTCAGGTGAGGAGACGATCGCCTTCGACAGTGTCGAGGGCGGCCGTCGGGGCCGGAGCCGTATCCAGCCAGTTGTACCGCGGCGAGCTCAGCAGAATGAAGTGAATCACGATCGCCAGGGTGAACAGGAAGATGAACAATCCGATCAGCGCCCGGCGCGGATCAAAAAGGAGCCATAGTCTGTACATTGATCAGTCTCCTAGGCGAAAAATTGCACGAACGGACCCGCCAGCGCGACCGCGCTGTCGAGAGCCGACGTCGTGTAGGGCTTGGCGGCCGGAATCCAGGGCTGCCAAATCCAGACTAGCAAGTGGGCGATCACCGCGATTCCGGTGAAACCAAGAAAACTCATTACAAACGCTTTGTGAAATTCCTGAGCTTCTGCCGGTGTTAATCCGGACAAAGACTCAGCCCTTCCGGGCGTGTCACTGGCCATTTTTGCCTCCTTTGTCGACCAACGGTCTTCGCCGCATGTAACCCCTGCGACATGGGTT
>CAZBOC010000280.1:0-4059 GCA_964493225.1 uncultured Caulobacterales bacterium
GTCGAAGTCGACATCAAAGCCGTCGAGCCGCAGCCTCACGAAGGCCGGTCCGGCATCGACATTGACATTTTCGATAATCGTAAGTGACAGGACGAACTCTTCGAAGAGACATCCCCTTTCCAGAAGGTCGACGGGGCCGCCATGCGGCAGCGTCATCGGCGCAGCCGCGGCGAAGAGGTCCAGCGCGAGAACAGTCGCCCGCCCGAGCTGGAAAGGCCGGTCGAACTCGAAGGCGAGGCCGAAGACATCGCTCGGACCGTCGCTGCGGCCGTCGAAATCGCGGTCCAGGCCCGTATTCGATAAGGCGAAGATCTCGACATCGAAGTCCCGCACCAGCGTTTCACCGATGACGAGCGATCCCGTCACCTCGGGCGACGGCCCGCCGCCGTCGAAGCTGAAGACGCTCGCATCGCGCTCGGCGAAATGGTCCGGATTGTCGCCGTCGACGGAAAGGCGGAGCGCCCCCCTTATCATCGCCGGCAGAACGTCGTCGCCGCCGATAATCTCGGCCGCAGCGACGGGCGATGCTTCAATGGTTCCGGAAAACGTCGCCTCGACCGCCAGAGGCGCCGCGCGCGCCGCGCCGCCCATCAGGGCGGCGAGCGTGATGAATGCCGCCAGTCGTTTCATGATCCCCACCTCTTCTCGCTCCCAGACAATCCCGTTTTTGGGGAAAACTCGCTGCGAGTCAAGTTTTATTAACTATAGGTTAGGTTTCAGAACGCGTCTAAACGCCCGTCTCCATAAGTCGGCGACAGATCTCATCGAGTTGGTCGAGGTTCAGATAGCGCACGGTCACCGCGCCCGCCCCGTTCTTCCCGTGGGCGATTTCAACCTCAAGGCCGAGGGCGGCCGCGAGGTCGGCTTCAAGGGCGCGCGTATCCGCGTCCTTTTTCTCCGCAGAGGGCTTCGGCTTCTCCTCCCGCAGAAACGGCTTCTCCTCTGGTTCGGGACGATTTCGCGCGCGCACGAGCGCTTCGGTCTCACGCACGGACAGATCGCCCCTCACGACTTCGTCGAGGAGGGCGTCCGGATCAGGCGCGCCGAGGAGCGCGCGGGCGTGACCCATGGTGAGCGCGCCCGAGATCGCCGCTTTGCGCGCCCGCTCGGGCAAAGTCAGCAGGCGCATGATGTTCGTTACGTGGCTGCGGGACTTGCCGACCGCTTTTGCGATCTCTTCCTGTTTGCGCCCATAGACCTCGGACAGGCGCTGATAGGCTTCCGCCTCCTCGATCGGGTTGAGGTCGACACGCTGGATGTTCTCAATCAGTGCGATCTCGGCCGTCGCTTCATCCGTCAGTTCACGAATGAGAACGGGTATGTCGTGGAGCTGGGCGCGCTGGGCGGCCCGCCAGCGGCGCTCGCCGGCGACGATCTGGTAGAGCCCGTTCTCGACGGGTCGTACAAGGATCGGCTGCAGCATGCCGCGAGCCTTGATCGAGGCGGCGAGGTCGGCGATGGCGTCCTCGTTGAAGGCGCGGCGCGGCTGGTCCGGATTCGGCTGGATTTGTTCTATGGGAAGCGTCCCGCGCGCGCGGGGGGCGGCGCCCGTCTCTCTTCCATCCGTATCCGGCGCGGCGCCGCGGGCGAGCTCGGCGACCTCCTTCAGGTCAGGCTTTGCCTCCTCCCGCGCCGCCGGCGCATCTCCGAGGAGCGCGTTGAGCCCGCGTCCGAGCCCCCTGCCTGCCTTGTTTTGCGCTGCGCCCATGGTTTCGCGTTCCGCCCTTCGCTCAAGCCGCTTCGCGGCCGTCCCGCTCGCGCTGGATAACCTCGCTCGCAAGCCGGATATACGCCTGGCTGCCCGGGCATTTGATGTCGTAAAGCAATGCCGGCTTGCCGTGGCTCGGCGCTTCAGAAATCCGGACATTCCGTGGAATGACCGTCTCGAACACCTTGTCCTTCATATGCGCGCGCACGTCCTCCTCCACCTGCGAGGAGAGCCTGTTTCGGCGGTCGTACATCGTGAGAACGACGCCCTGGAGTTCGAGCATCGGGTTGATCCGTTCACGCACGGTCTCGAGCGTGCGCAGGATCTGGCTGAGGCCCTCAAGCGCGAAGAACTCCGTTTGCAGAGGAATGATCACTGCATGGGCGGCGGCGAGCGCGTTCACGGTCAAAAGGCTCAGGGAGGGCGGACAGTCGACGACGACATAGCTGATCGGCTCCGCGGCCGAGCGCGCGAATTCGCAAAGCGCGTCTTTCAGGCGGTAATGGCGCCGCTCGGCGTCGATCAGCTCGATCTCCGCGCCCGCAAGGTCGACGCCGCCCGGCGCGAGCTTCAGCCGCGGGATGCCCGTTTCCACCAGCGCCGCCTCGAGCCGGTATTCGCCCATCAACACGTCATAGGTCGTCACCGCCCGGTCGGCCGACGCAACGCCGAGGCCGGTCGAAGCGTTCCCTTGCGGATCAAGGTCGATCATCAGGACGCTTTCGCCAACCGCCGCGAGGGCCGTCGACAGGTTGATGGCGGTCGTCGTCTTGCCGACGCCGCCCTTCTGGTTGGCGATGGCGATAATGCGGGGAGGCGAGTTCGTGGCCAAGGCGGCGGATCCAGTCAGCGCGGAGCGAGGTTTCTGATTTCAAGTATCGCGGCGTCTGCGTCGGTGATGCTTTTGTGACGCGTCACGTCCATTCGCCATGATTTGCGCGCCTCGGTCAATTCGTCTTCCACACGGACCCCTTTCGGAAAAAGAAACGTCGTATTTCTTCCCGCAATTCCATGGGCGTACGCGCAAAGCTTGACGGTAGCGCTGAGCGCGCGGGCGGTGATGACGTCGGGCGGCGCTACCTGGGCTGATTCGATTCTCACCGGCAGGACCCGCACATTCGTCAGGTCCATCGCGCGCACGGCTTCGGCGAGGAAGGCAGCCTTCTTGCCGGTCGATTCAATAAGCGCGGCCTGAAGACCGCCCGGCGCCCCCATCGCGGCCAGGATCAGCCCCGGAAAGCCCGCCCCGCTGCCAAGGTCGACGAGCGTCCGCGCGCCGCGCGGGATCAGCGGAAAAAGCTGGGCGGAATCGAGATAGTGTCGTCGCCAGCGAATTTCGACCGTGGAGCGTGCGATCAGATTGTGCCGCGCCAGCCGCTCAAGCAGGAGCGCGTCGAAAGCGAGAAGCCGCGCCAGGGTTTCACGTGAAACATCAGCCTGCTGAGCGAATTCCTCCGGCGTCACGGGGCGGGGCCGGCTTCAGCGCGCCGCCGAAGCGCGGTGTTTTTTCACCCAGGCGAGAAGCACCGCGAGGGCCGCGGGCGTCACGCCCTCGATGCGCCCGGCCTGGCCGAGGGTCAGGGGCCGGGCTTCCTCGAGCCGTTGGCGGACTTCGTTCGAGAGGCCGTTGATCTGCGCGTAGGGAATTTCCGCGTCGAGGGCGAGGCTCTCGTCTTTCTTGAATGCGAGGATATCCGCCTCCTGACGGTCCAGATAGCCGGAATAGAGCGCCTCGATCTCGAGCTGTTCTGCGACCGCCGCTTCCAGGCCGGCGAGACGCGGCCAGATCCGCGCCAGATCGCCAAGGCCCACGCCGGGAAGCGCGAGGAGATCGACCACGGAACGCCGGCGGCCGTCCCTGTTGACCGCGACGCCGTGGGCGGCGGCCTCGTTGGGCGTCAGGCTCGTCGTCCTCGCCCAGGTCTTGGCCTCCTCGATCGCGGCCTGTTTCACGTGAAACCCGTCCGCCCGCTCCCGCCCGACGAGACCGCCGGCAAGGCCCTTCGGCGTCAGACGCTGGTCGGCGTTGTCCGCACGCAACGTCAGTCGATACTCGGCCCGGGAGGTGAACATCCGATAGGGCTCGGTGACGCCCCGCGTGACGAGATCATCCACGTGCACGCCGATGTAGCCTTCGGACCTGTCGATCAGGAAGGGGTCGCCGCCCGAGACCTTCCGCGCCGCGTTGGCGCCCGCCATGAGGCCCAGGGCCCCGGCCTCCTCATAACCGGTCGTGCCGTTGATCTGGCCCGCCAGGAACAGCCCCGGCAGGCGCTTCGTCTACAGGGTGGCGAAGAGTTCGCGCGGAACGACGGAGTCGTATTCGATCGGGGAGCCGTGCCGAATCCCGC
>CAZBOC010000281.1:0-4056 GCA_964493225.1 uncultured Caulobacterales bacterium
TGTAAATGCAATAGCCGGCCCCGAAATCCCGATGGGCGTGGTGGGTGCCGCCAGCGAGCTGACCGGAAATCCCGTCTTCGAGCGCCGCACGCGCCGCGGCGATCGATCCGCCGACGGAAAGTCGTGCGCGCCGGGCGAGGGCGGGGCTCCAGGGAAAGCCGATGCGGCGCATGAGGGCGGGCGCGATCGCGCCCTCCTCGATCGCGCGGATGTAAGCGGGGTCGTGCGCCCGCAAGAGCGCCTCGTCATTCGCAAGGGGCGAAGGGCGCAGCTGGTCCGGCCTCAGGATCGCTTCGTCGATCAGCATGCGCCTCAGTCGGTCGTATTTCGTCGCGGGAAAACGGTGTCGCTCGGGAAGAGCGAGGTTGAATTCCTCCGAGTAGAAAACCCTCATCGCCGGTCTCCGGGACCGCATGCCGTCGGCCCGTCGCGGCGCGCGAGCGGACCGTCGCAACGCCGATTGCCGGCGCTGCTCCAGCCTCTAGATTGGCGACCGGTTCGATGGGAACCGGTGAAAAGGGAGGACCGGCGATGGCGGCGGTTGCAAGAATTTTTGCGGCGGGCGCGGCGACGCTCATTGCGGGCGGCTGCGTCGTTTCGATTGAAGGCGACGAAAGCCCCGACTTCGCAAGGCATGCCGAATATGGCGCGCGCTGGGCGCCCGTCTTCGGCGCGGATTTCTCGGAAGAGGCCGTCACCGTCGTCGTCAGCGACAATGGCTGCACGACGCGCGCGTTTTTCGAGCCTGAAATTCGCCGCGACGGCGCCGACGCCTTCGAGATCGGATTTCGCCGCATCCGCCGCGATTTCTGCGGGGAAGAAAACCCGGACGGCGCGGCGCTGACCTGGACTTATGCAGAACTCGGTCTGCCGGCGGGCGCGCAAGTCAGCCTCCTGAACAAAATCAAGCGCTAGGCGATCCAGCCCGCCGTCTCGCGCCGGGCGATGACCTCCAAAAGGTCGATCATTTCCGGCTCGGCGTTGAGGCAGGGGATCGCGTCGAAGGTCTCGCCACCGGCCTCCATGAACTGTTCCCGCGCGGCGATGGCGATTTCCTCAAGCGTTTCGATGCAGTCGGCGGTGAAGCCCGGCGTGATGACGGCGAGACGCTTGACGCCCTCTTCCGCGAGTTGGTCGATGACGTCGGTGGTCGCCGGTTCGAGCCACTTCTCGCGGCCGAATTTCGACTGGAAGGCGATCGGGGCCTGGTCTTCGCTCCACCCCATTGCGGCGCGCAGGAGCCGCGCGGTCTTCTGACAGTGGCAGTGATAGGGATCGCCCGACAGGAAGTAGCGCTCCGGCAATCCGTGGAAAGAGATGATCACCCGCTCCGGCGTCCAGTCGAGGGTCTCGAGGCGCCGGCGCGCAACCGCGGCGAGCGCGTCGATATAGGCGCGCTCGTCATGGAAGGCGGGCGCGGTCCTCAGCGCCGGCTGCCATCGCATGGACTTCACGGCGTCGAAGACGGCGTCGTTCACGCTGCCTGTGGTCGTCGCCGAATACTGCGGATAAAGCGGCAGGACGAAGATCCGCTCGCAGCCCGCCTCCTTCATGGCCGTCATGCGCTCCTCGATCGAGGGCGAGCCGTAACGCATGGCCCAGTCGACGCTGACGGCCTCGGCGTCGAAGCGCTTGGCGAGCGCCTCAGCCTGGCCGCGCGCGAAGTAGCGCAAGGGCGATTCGGGCGGATCGTCGCGCCAGATGGACGCGTAGGCTTTGGCCGACGCCGCCGGCCGGACATTGAGGATCACACCATGGAGAATCGGCAGCCATACGGCCCGAGGCAGGTCGACGATGCGCCGGCCGGTCAGGAATTCGCGCAAATATCGCTTCACCGCCGGCGCGGTCGGCTCGTCAGGCGTGCCGAGATTGACCAGCAGCACGCCGACTTTCGCCTTCGGAAGGGGCGGGTGATCGGCCGGCAGGAGGATCGCCTGGGGGTGCGTGATCGGTGCGTTCATCGGATTGGTCCAGTTTGTCGACGCGCACGATACGCATAAATCGCGTCCGCGGGTTTGTCAGGCCTGACGCAACGCTCGGGCGAGCCCGGCGGGGGGGGAAGATGAAGGCGGGAAAAGCTGGCGGCGGTCCCGCTATTCGGCCGCTTTGGGCAGCTTCGGCGCGTCCCGCCTTTCCTGAGCCGACTTTTCGGGCCTTTTCTTTTTCGGCTTTTTTTCCTTCTTCTCCTTCCTCGCGGCCGCCTGCGCCGCGGCTTCGGCGCGCGCGGCGAGGGCGGCCAGGCCCTCGCGCGCAGTCTTCGTGATCGCCGCGTAATTCAGCTTCCCCGTACCCAGAACCGGGATCTCCTCGGCATGGACGATCTTTTTCGGCACCGCGATTTCGGAGACCCCGTGGGTCTGCGCCCAGGTCAGGAGTTTTGAGCGATCGGCGTCTTCGCGGTCGGTCACGAGGACGATCTGCTCGCCTTTCTTCGCGTCGGGCAGGATCGCCGCGGCGTGCATGTTGTCCGGCCAGACCGCCGAAGCGCAGTTTTCAACGACCGCGAGCGAAACCATTTCCCCGCCGATCTTGGCGAAGCGCTTCATCCGCCCACGAACGGTCAGGTAGCCCTCGTCGTCGATGGAGACGACGTCGCCGGTATCGTGCCAGCCGCCCTCAAGCGGCTTGACGACGCCGGGCGCTTCCGCGGAGATGTAGCCGCGCATGACATTTGGACCCTTGACGACGAGCCGGCCGCCCTCTTCAAGGCCCTCGACCGGCTCCAGACGGTGTTCGATCGCCGGCAGGAGCTTGCCGATCGTGCCCTGACGGATGTCGCCCGGCTGGTTCGCGGCGAGCACGGGCGAGGCCTCCGTCACGCCGTAGCCTTCGAGGACTTCAAAAGAGAACCGTCGCTCCGCGGTCTGACGGGTTTCCTCGCGCACCCGTTCGGCTCCGCAGACGGCGAGCCGCAGGGAAGTCATCCCGCCGTCGTCGCTCGCGCGCATATATTGCTGCAGGAAGGTGTCGGTCGCGAACAGAACAGTCGAACCGGTCTCGAAGATCCGCTTCGGGATGATTTTGGTCTGAAGGGGCGAGGGGTGCAGGACGAGAGGGTGTCCGCATATCAGCGGCCAGAGGGTTCCCGCCGTCAGCCCGTAGCAGTGAAACGTCGGCAGCGGATTGAAGAAGACGTCGTTCGGCGCGATTTCAACATGGGCTGCGATTTGTTCGACGTTCGCGATCACGTTCGCGTGGGAGAGGACGACCCCTTTCGGATCGCCCTCGGTTCCGGAGGTTAACAATATCACGCCGGGATCGTCCGGGTGGGACGCGTGGGCGGTCAGGCCGGGGAACAGCGGGCCGAGAAGCGCGCGGGCCTTGTCGCGGGCGGAGAGCTCCTCCTTGACGTCCTCGAGATAAATGATCTCTGCGTCTGCGCTGAGGTCTTCGATCAGCCTGTCGAGTTTGGCGATCTCGATGAATTTTCGCGCCGTGATGATTTTCGTCGCCTCGGCCGCTGTCATCGCCGCCTTGAGGTTCTTGAGACCTGCGGTGAAGTTCAGCATCGCCGGCGTGCGTCCCCGGCTGTGCAGTGCGAAGACCGCAATCACTGCCCCCGCCCCCGTCGGCAGGAGAACGCCAAGCGTTTCGCCGGGGGCGGTTCGCCGCGCGAGCGGGCCGCCGAGACCGAATGCTGCGCGCGCGATCTCGCCATAGCTGAGCTTGCGGCCGTCCCCGTCGATCAGGGCGCAGGTCTTGCCGCCCTTGCGGCGCACCGTCTCCAGAAACGCCTGAAAGATTCCGCGCCGCGAACGCCGTTCGATTTTCCGCGTCGCATCTCTTCGCGTCGCGTCTTTTCGTGTCACATCTCCCATGGCGCGCCGTCCCGCCCCCGCTTTCTTGGTTAACGTTTTGTTACGCATGGTTACATTAGCATTGGCGGTGCGGTAAAGGCGCCGGCGGGGGTTCCTTCCCAGCCGAAACCGCAGCGGCGACAAAGAGGCGCGAGCCATGGATATATTTCGCGTGGCGGAGCGATCAATGGGGATGGATGACCACGCCTGGGCGCGCCACGCCAATCCCTGGAGCGCCTGGACGCGATTGATCGGGGCG
>CAZBOC010000282.1:0-4053 GCA_964493225.1 uncultured Caulobacterales bacterium
CCGGTCGGGCGTGCGGAGTGGCCTGATGCGGCCCGCGCGGCGAGGCCAGCCGAAGCGCCGCCGCCGGTCCCCGCCGGTCGCGGCCTCGGCGCTGGTTTCGGCGGCACCGTCAGGTCAGCTCGACACGGCCCCAACGCAGATCTCCGGCGGTCCGAACGCCGCCGGATCCCATCGTGAACCCGCCGTCCCTGCCCGCCCGCCAAGGCGTTTTCCCTGGTGGCGCTTTCTGCTCGCCCTTATCGGCACCATGGTGCTGATCCGAATTCTGATTGTGGTCTTCGCGATCGAAGGCTGAGCGTGCCTGCTTGCCCGCATGGATCACCTGCGGGCGCCCCGCGCCGCGACTGCGGCCGCACCCATAAGCCGCATCTCTGTCATAGTGAGAATTGTCAGACTCAGCCGCCTACCCACGTTGCGCCGCCTGGAGGTGCACCTTGTCGTTCTCTGTCGACCAAAGCGCGCCCGGCGCCGATGAGCTGATCTTTCTCCCCCTCGGCGGCACGCGTGAGATCGGGATGAACATGAACCTGTACGGGCATGACGGTCGCTGGCTCATGATCGACTGCGGCATCACCTTTCCCCGGGGCGGACGCAGCCCAGGGATGGAGATCATCCTCCCCGACCCCGCGTATATCAAAGCCCGCAGGGATCGTCTCGCCGGCCTGCTCGTCACCCATGCCCATGAGGACCATGTGGGCGGGGTCCCCTACCTCTGGAACCAGCTCCAGTGCCCGGTCTACGCAACGCCGTTCACGATGGCGGTGTTGCGGCGCAAACTCGCCGATCAGGGACTGCTTGACCCTGTCCCCTAGCACGAAGTGGACCTCTCCAGCCGGTTCGAGATCGGTCCCTTTGCTCTGGAGCTGGTCAACCTGACGCACTCGATCCCTGAGCCCAACGCGGTCATCGTGCGCTCCAGACTCGGTTCGGTCCTGCATACGGGGGACTGGAAGCTTGATCCGCATCCCCTGGTGGGCAAGCCCTACGACGGCGCAAAGCTGTCGCGACTGCGCCACGAGCGCATGCTCGCGCTGGTCGGGGATTCGACCAATGCGTTGAACCCCGGTCACACGCCTTCGGAAGGCGGCCTTGAGTCGAGCTTGAGCAACCTGATTGGCACCCTTGAGCAGCGCGTTTTCGTAACCTGCTTTGCGAGCAACATTGCCCGGCTGCGCACCCTCGCCCGTGCGGCCGTGGCAAATGGGCGCTTCCCGGCGGCTTTATGGACGAGACCGAAACCCCGGAGGAAGCGGCGCGGCGTGAGCTCCGTGAGGAGACGGGGGTCGATTTTTCCGGCCGTCTGCGCCAGTTCGGCGTGTTCGGCGCCCCGAACCGCGACGTGCGCAAGCACGAGGGGTTCGACCCCTTCCGTGTCGTGAGCATCGCCTTTTACGCCTTCGTCTCCACCTTCCGGACGCGCCTTGAAGCCGGCGGGGATGCGCGGCGCGTCGGCTGGTTCGAGGCGGCCATCGTCGGGCCGCGGTCGCGAAAGACGGCGATGCTCGCCTTCGACCACGCCGACATCATCCGGTCGGCCCTCGTCTCCTTGCGCGACGATCTCGCCGCGAACCCGGCGCTTGTTCTTGATGTTCTGGAGCCGGAATTCACATTGTCCGAATTGCAGCGGGCCTACGAACGGGTCGACGGCGAAAAGCGCGACGCGGCGCGCTTCCGCAAGTGGATCAGGGCCGCCGCGCACATCGAGGAGACGGGCCGCACGCGGTCCCGGCCAACCGACCAAAGCGGCCGCCCGGAAAAGACCTTTCGATCAACTGGGCGGGCGCGGCGATCCGGACCCGCCGCAAAGGCCCGTTGAGGATCCGCCGCGTTCAGTTTCCCTTCTCGCCCGCACGCTGTAAGCTGCGCACGCCAACAGGAAACGAGGTTCCCGTCCCATGAAGATCACCGTCAACGGCGCCGCGCGCGATATCGACGCCGAACCGGAAACGCCGCTTCTCTGGGTGCTGCGCGACGAATTGGGCCTGACGGGAACGAAATACGGCTGCGGGATCGCGCAATGCGGCGCCTGCACCGTTCTTGTCGACGGCGCGCCGCGGCGCTCCTGTTCTCTCGCCGTCAAGCTCCTAGGCGAGGACAGCGCCATCACGACCATCGAGGGCCTCGCGCCCGCCGGCGCGTTCAGCGCCGTGCAGCAGGCGTGGATCGAGCACAATGTCGCGCAATGCGGTTTTTGCCAGTCCGGACAGATCATGTCCGCAACGGCGCTCCTCGCCGCGAAAGCGGATCCTTCAGATCACGACATCGATAAGGCGATGGCCGGCAATGTCTGTCGCTGCGGAACCTATCCGCGCATCCGCAGCGCGATCAAGGACGCGGCGAAAAGACTCAAGGGAGCAGCCTGATGGCGGGTATCGCGCGTCGCGCCTTTCTGATCGGTTCAGCGGCCGTCGCCGGCGGCGTCGCCTTCGGCTACTGGCGGGTGCGCAAGCCCTACGCCAACCCGCTGGAAGCAAAGCTCGACGACGGCGAGGCCGCCTTGACGCCTTACGTTCTCGTCACCCGGGAAGAGGTCTCGATCGTCGCGCCGCGCTCGGAAATGGGCCAGGGCGTAAGGACGACGCTCGCCGCGCTCGTCGTCGAAGAACTCGACATGCGGCTCGAAGACGTCCGCGTCATTCAGGGCCCGACCGCGAAAGCCTATTTCAACGGCGCGATGTTCGAGGAGGGCGCGCCGTTTCCGGTTACGGACGAAAGCTTCGTCGCAGAGACCGCGCGCAGCCTCACCCATATAGCGACGAAACTCATGGGAGAACAGTCTACCGGCGGCTCCACCTCCATTCCCGACGCCTACGAAAAGATGCGCAGGGCCGGCGCCGCGGCGCGGATCGTTCTGACCGAGGCCGCCGCGACCAAGCTCGGCGTCCCCGCGCGCGAGCTCCGTACGGAGAACGGGACCGTCATCGCCCCGGACGGCGCACGCGTTCCCTATACGGATCTCGCCGTCCTCGCCCGCGATATCGAACCGCCGCGCAATCCGCAGCTGAGGCCGAAATCCGCATGGCGGATCCTCGGCAAGACCCAGGACAAGGTCGACATGGCCGAGAAATGCGCGGGCGCGGCGCAATACGCCGGCGACGTGCGCCTGCCCGGCATGGTCTTCGCCAGCGTGCGCGCCAACCCGAGGCTCGGCGCCGGCGTCGCCTCCTTCGTTCCCTCGCGCGCGCAGCAGATGCCGGGCGTGAAAAAGATCCTTCCCGTGACGAACGGCGTCGCGGCGATCGCCTCGAACAGCTGGAACGCGATGCGCGCCGTAGCGGCGGTCGACGTCGACTGGGAGCCGGCGTCTTTTCCACCGTCTACGGACGAGATCCGTGCGGCCATGGCGGCCGCCTTTGACGACCGGCCCGAAAGCCGGAACCGCGACGACGGCGATGTCGGGGCCGCCCTCGCCGAAAGCCGCGTCCTTGAGGCCGAATACGCCGTTCCTTATCTCGCGCACGCAACCATGGAGCCGATGAGCGGTGCGGCGCTTCTGAAGGACGGGCGTCTCGACCTCTGGCTCGGCACGCAGGCCCCGACGCGCAGCGCGTCGGTCGCGGCGGCCCTCGCCGGCCTCAAGGAGCACGCCGTACACGTGCATACGACCTATCTCGGCGGCGGCTTCGGTCGCCGCGGCGAAACGGATTTCGTGACCCATGTCGTCGAGATCGCCATGGCGATGGAGGGCGTTCCGGTCTCCATGGCCTGGTCGCGCGAAGAAGACATGCGCCACGACCTTTACCGCAGCATGGCGCTCGCGCGCTTCGCGGGCGCCGTCTCGGACGGGCGCGCGCGCGCATTCGATCTGAAGCTCGTCTCCTCGCCGGCCGTGACGCCGGTGAGCCCCTTCTCGAAGTCCGGCAGCATCTGCCCCGCGCCGATAATGACCGGCACGCTGGTCCCCTGCCCGCCTTCCACCAGCTCGCCGTCGAGCTTGCCGGAGAAATCGCAGACGACGCGATCCGTGTCGGCGCTCTTCCGGTCCACGGCCTCCCAGGTGCCCTTCTGCGCCTGCATCTTGCTCAGCATGTCGTCCATGTCGACGTCGTCAAT
>CAZBOC010000283.1:0-4033 GCA_964493225.1 uncultured Caulobacterales bacterium
TCTCCTATCCGGTCGTGCCGCAGGGCAAGGCCCGGATCCGCACGCAGATGTGCGCAGGCCATGGCGACGAAGACGTCGACTCGGCGATCGCGGCTTTTGCAAAAGTCGGCGCAGCCTGCGGGGTGATTTAGGGGGGAGCGCCTCATCGATAACAAAAATTTTGACCGAGTTGCGTTGTGGCGATGGACGGAGAATGACTGCATTCTGTTGAGATACGTCATCGATTGATTTCATGTTGCAGAATGTGTGATTTCGGTGCTGAGCGACGAATTGGTTCGCCGCCCGTCATTGAGGAAAACTGAGCTAAGGTTGACGAAGAAACATGAAACTAGCGCGCCGAACGGTTCTTGTTGCAGCGCCGACGCTGGCGGGCTGCAGTATAATCAAACCCGCTCCGCTGAACACGCCGTATGATGACGTGTTTTCAACAAAATCCATATGCGCAGACCTCGCCGTTCTTGACGCCCAGGCGCATTTGCGCGCAGGCGGCGACGGCGACTTTCAACTGAAACGCCACATTGAAAACCGTTTAGCGTCTTGCGGGTTCACCATTCAAAGGCAAGCTGTAACCGTGCCGGCGTTTGAGACGCGATCCGCAAAACTTGCCGCCACGGACTTTGAGATCGACGTATTTCCGCAATATCCTGTGTCGCCGACAGGCGCAAACGGGCTGAAGGCGCCGCTCGCGCGGTGGCGCCCGGGCGATGACACGGCGCCGCTGCGGGGCAAGATTGCGCTTTTGGAGCTTCCGTGCGCGCGCCACTCGCGGCTTCTTTCAGCGCCGATTAAATCAGCACTTGATAGCGCTCTGTCTGGGGGCCCAGCGGCGATTGTTCTTATCACTGACGGCCCAACCGGAGAAACAATCATTTTGAATGCGCCGTTCGAACGGCCGTATGTGCAAATTCCGATCGCCGTGCTTGGCCCGAAAACTGGCGCGCTTGCGGTTGCGGCGGCGGCGCAGGGCGCAAACGCGCGCTTAGTAATCGACGGCGAAGGCGTCACCGCTGAAAGCGAAAATGTCATCGGCCGCGTCGACCGCGGCGGGCGATATTTTGTGGTTTCAACACCGCGCACCGGCTGGACGCCTGCGGTCGCAGAACGCGGGCCGGGAATCGCTTCGTTTCTTGCCATGGCGGCGTGGGCGGCGAAAATGATTCAGGATCACAGCCTGTTATTCGTGAACACGACAGCGCACGAGTTTGAAAACGTTGGCGGGCGGTTGTATTTGAATAGCGCCGCGGCCCCCAAACCAGACGAAGTCGCTCTCTGGATCCATTTCGGAGCGGGCTTTGCTGCGCGCGCCTTTCATGAAATCGGCGACTATCAGTTGGCCCCCTTGAACGCGGTCGACCCGCAGCGATTCCTCTTAGGGTCGGACGATCTTGTGCCAAACTTGGCGGCGGCGTTCGCCGGGCAACCGGGCCTCGAAAATCCTTATCCTTTATCCGCGGGCGCCGCGGGGGAGTTGGCGGAAATCGCAAGACACGGCTATGCGCCGCTCTTCGGGATGTTTGGCGCCCATCGTTTCCACCACGTCATGCACGACCGCCTCGCCATGACCGATCCGGCATGGATCAAGCGGGCTGTTCTTTCTTCCAGAACCGTAGCTGAGACCATCCTGAGTGTTCGACGGTAATAGGGTGTGCTTGGTGCAAACTTATCGGCATACCCACGGTCTCGCATTTGTCATCGTTGTTCAGCGCCGCCGCTTTTTCATAAAGCTCTTTCGTCGGGGCCAGTCGACGGATTAACGCGGCGCCGCGCAAGGTGGGGCTTTTCACAATGCTTGAACTGGTCGCGTCTCCCTTGCCGGATTGCAACACTATTTCGACACCATCGGGGAAAATTTTATCGTTTACTGTCCAATAATTGTCGGTATTGGCGGCGTAGAGCGATAGCGACCAATAATCATCCCAGGGGGCCACGCTTATCTTTAACGGTCCATTCGACAAATCATAAACGCAGATTGCGTAAGCAAGATCAGGCGAGGGGCGAACAACGCCCCGCGAGTCTGGTCCTGGTCGACGGCCCATCCGCCAGGTGTTGAGAAATTCTCCGTCCATAGCGATCCTTGTCAATGTGCGATCCATGACGATGCGAGGATACGTGGTTACGTAAGCTGCGAATCCAAAAAACAACCCAAAAACTCCGATCAAAGAAAAAATAATGATCCTTTTCATGCCGCACTCTCCAAACAATCAACTCGTTCGATATCTGGCAAGTCAAGACCGGACGGATTATCGCGGATGTCGGGGTCGGGATGATACATCCGCAAGACCAGGTTTGGCGCGCCGGCATTGCGGGTCGACAACCAGTTCGAGGTTCCGTCCGCTGTTCGCGCGATGAGTACGCGATACGCGTCCGCGTCGCTTTGTTCGACAACAACGCGTGTCGCATCAATGGAATGCGCGCCGTCCTCGTTTTGGGCGAGATAATAATCACCGGCGTAAAGCGTTATCGACCACCATCGCGCCCGCAATGACTTGCCGGTCAAGATGTAACTGCATTCCTCCCTAAGCCGATCGTTCCTGTCATCGGTCGCCCTTGAAAAATAGATCGTTTCGTTCTTGTTAAGCGCCATCAGGCCTTTCTTGGCGACAACGGCGCGCGTCCAGGGATCGGCGTCCGTTGCGCCGGCTGCGCCGCTGGCGAGCCAGCCATCGACAGTCTCTCTACTGAACCCGACGCCGTCGCTGATATTGCTATGCGCAAGGAAGGCGCCCGCGCCGGCAGCGATGACAAACGTTAGTGCGGACAAAAAAAATGATCTCATTTCAGCCTCATCTTTGATCGCATAACAACTGTGGGCGGCGGGGCGGACGTCCGCCGGTTTAGACCTCGCCCGCACGCAGATGAAATTCACTACATTTATGCGAACATCCATCACCTCGGAATACGAAATCCGCCGCCGGCCGCCGCGCCGCCCTTTCAAAGGCCGGCATGCTCATAAGCCTCGCTGAGGCGGGAGTTATTGAGCAGGCGCCCTCGAGGATCGAGCAATACGGTAACTGCACTTATTGAATTTCTGTGGGCGTCGACAAAAGCCGCGAACCCGATCCAGCGAATGCCCGTAAATCGACGGTTGTCGTCGCCATCGTTCCCAGCTGAATATTTATGCAGCATTCCTTTTATCGCTATGATGAGCAGGCTAAGCCCTTTAAGACAGTTCAGTCAACAAAATTGTGGACAATATGGGTCCCGGGCCGGCGCTGCTTTCGACGGCGATGGCGACCGCCCGGCCACGCAGGCCAAAAGCGCCTTGCTGTTGAAATTTCTGCAAGAACTGCCGCCTGCGATAATTCGGCAAGGCGTTTTCAGCATCATGGGCTCATGGGCTCACGGGCTGAACGATCACTTCCAGGATTGTCAGCGTTAAGTCCGGGAATTGTTGACAAAATGCCCGCGATTGCGCGAAACACCATCCATGAAGGCAGCGCCGACCGTCAAAGCTGCGCCCAAGCGCGGCGCAAAGAAAAAAGCGAAAGCCCGGCGCATGTCCGCAGCGGACATCGCTGACGAGATGTTACAGCTCATTGACAGAGGTGTCTATCATCCCGGCGACAGGTTGATCGAACAGGAAATCGCCGATCGCTTCGATGTGAGCCGCGGGCCTGTACGCGAGGCCTTGCGCGTGCTCGAGGCCAATGGCGTCGTCCGTATCGAACCGATGCGCGGCGCAACGATCGTTCGCCTGGGCGATGACGAGACGACGGATGCGGTTCAAATCAGCGCGCTGTTGTTTGGTTTGGCCGCTCGGCGCGCTGCGGAAAGAGCCGGCAAAAAGGAATGCGACGCGATCACACGCGAGGCCGTCAAGGTAGAAATGGCCTCGGAAACAGATATTGGTCCGCGCGATTTTTTTCTCCAGACATTGGAGGCGTGCCGATTTATCATAGATGCGGCGAAGAGCCGGCGCATCGCCACGGAATGGATGCAGGCACGCGCCGGAGCCCCCAACATCTTTGGGCCGCTAGGTTTCGCAACCAAGGCGAGCCGCCGTAAGGCCGGAAAAAAATGGGTCCAGATGGCC
>CAZBOC010000284.1:0-531 GCA_964493225.1 uncultured Caulobacterales bacterium
CGCCGGCGTCGCCTTCCTCACGCGCCGCATCCGTCGCTTCGATCGACACTTCCGGATCGGGCATGGCCGGTCCAGGAATATTGCCGTCAATGATGTTTACTGTACCTGTCGCGCCGGCGGCGCCGCTGGCGATCGGAGCGACAGTGTCGAACGTAACCGTGAAGCTCTCGGTCGGTTCGGTCACGTCGTCGCCGACGATTTCGATAAAGACGGCTTTCGTGACTTCACCGGGCTGGAACGTGACGCTGCCCGTTTGCGAGATGAAGTCGGTTCCGGCGCCCGCAGTGCCGGGAGCCGTGGCGTAAGTTACGGTGATTGCTTCATCCGCAGGCCGAGAAAGTTCGACGACGACTTCGGCGATCCGGTTGTTGCCAAGGGCGCCCTCGGTGATGTCGAGATCGGTGACGAACAGCGCGAGATCGTCTGGTGCGCCGTCGTCGTCGAGGATGAAGCCGGCCGACCGGATGATGCTTTCGCCGCCGGCGAGCTCCGCCCCCGCGGTCGGGTTGAAAAGCTCGACGACGACCGCCT
>CAZBOC010000284.1:631-4026 GCA_964493225.1 uncultured Caulobacterales bacterium
CGAACACCGGCACCGCCACCGACTGGAAGCGCTCGCCCGCCTCGAACGTCACCGAACCCGACGTCGCCTGATAGTCCTCGCCGGCGACCGCGGACCCGTCGGACGTCGCGTAGTTCAGCGTGATCGATGACGCCGGCGCCCGCGAAAGCTCGATCTCGAACACCGCCAGCTTCTGGCCCGCATCGTCCTCCGTCAGCCGCGGGCTGGAGACGAACAGCGCAAGGTCCGGGCCCGATCCGTCGTCGTCGAGGATCCACCCCGTCGAGCGCAGGGTCTCCTCCCCGCCGGCGAGCTCCGCCCCCGCGGTCGGGTTGAAAAGCTCGACGACGACCGCCTCGTCCGCCTCGTCGAGCGTATCGAGGTCCTGGACCTGGATCGTGATCACCCGGGACGTCTCGCCCGCCAAGAACCGCACGAAGCTGGACTCCCCGAAATAATCCACCCCGTCGATCGCCGTGCCGCCGATCGTCCGGAAGCCCACGTCGATCGTCGACGTCGCCGGCTCCGACAGCGTCACGAGATATTCGATCTGCGGAGCCGTCGAAGAACTCTCGACGACCCGGCCCCCCGAGATCGACACGACAGGACCGCTGCTCGCGTCGTCGTCCAGGATCTCCGCCTCGCCCACAGCGCCCGCGACGCCGTTCGCGATCGCCCCTGTCGGCTCAACCACCAGCGAGAAGATCTCCGTCGGCTCCAGCACCTCGTCGCCGAACACCGGCACCGCCACCGACTGGAAGCGCTCGCCCGCCTCGAACGTCACCGAGCCGGACGTCGCTTCATAATCCTCGCCCGCGACCGCGGACCCGTCCGACGTCGCATAGTTCAACGTGATCGCGGACGTCGGCGCCCGCGAAAGCTCGATCTCGAACACAGCCAGCTTCTGGCCCGCATCATCCTCCGTCAGACGCGGGCTCGAGACGAACAGCGCAAGGTTCGAGCCCGATCCGTCGTCGTCGAGGATCCAGCCCGTCGCGCGCAGCGTCTCCTCGCCGCCCGCAAGCTCCGCCCCCGAGGTCGGGTTCAACAATTCCACGACGACCGCTTCGTCCGCCTCGTCGACCGCGTCCACGTCCTGCACCTGGATCGTGATCACCCGGGACGTCTCGCCCGCCGAAAACCGCACGAAGCTCGTCTCGCCGAAGTAATCCACACCGTCGATCGCCGTCCCGCCGATCGTCCGGAAATCAACGTCGATCGTCGACGTCCCCGGCTCCGACAACGTCACGATGTATTCAATCTGCGGCACCGTCGAAGAACTCTCGACAATCCGGCCTCCGGAAACTCTGATGACTGGCGGCATGGTTTTCCCCTTCGTGTTTTTGTCGATCCGGCGCAAAGGCTCGCCCGTTCAGGCGAACGGATCCGGTGCAGTGGATGAATTTTTACGCGACAATGAAGAAAAGAGTGATCTAAGCTCCCCCATTCCCTTTACTCTGTAAAATCAAAAAAACCTTTTGACAACCCAGTCACCCACTGCATTTATCCCAATAGGTTGCGTTTTGTTGTGTGCGCCGCCACTTCGCCGTGATCTACGCCGCGCGCCCACGGGACGCCGCGTCCGGATCCGGTGTTCTGAATGAGTGCGGCCTTGCATGGTGTCTGCTACGGATGCGACCTCGGGGGGCGGTGACAGGGGCGTGCGACATGACTGATCTTCCGGACAAGGCAGCCTTGTTCAAAAGGGCGACGCAAGCGCGATCGCAATGGGGCCCCCGACCGGGCGATGTCGAGCCTGAACCCGCCGGCCCCGGTGAGGAGAGCGTCTGGGATTACCCCCGTCCGCCTCAGATCCGGCCGGCTCCGGCGCCGGCGCGCGTCGAGTTCGCCGGCGCCGTGATCGCAGCCTCGGACCGTGCCGCGCGCGTGGTCGAAACCGCCGGCGCGCCTGTCTATTACTTTCCGCCATCGGACGTCTCTACGAGCCATCTCCAGCGTGGCGGGCCCGTAACGGTTTGCGAATGGAAGGGCGCAGCCGTCCATTACGACATCGTCGTCGAAGGCCGGCGGGCCCGCGCGGCCGCCTTCGCCTATCTCGACCCCTTTGACGAGCCGCCTTGCGACTTTAGCGCGATCGCCGGCTGGTTCGGTTTCTACCCGGCCCGCATCGACGCCGCCTATGTCGGGGATGAACGCGTTCGCCCGCAGCCCGGCGGCCTCTACGCCGGGTGGGTGACCGATGCTGTGAAGGGACCGATCAAGGGCGCTGCAGGGACGGGCCATTGGTGACAAGAGGGCGGGAGGGCGCTGAAGCGGGCGGAGGAGGGGAATCGCGAACCGCCGCCGCGCTGAAAATCGCATCCCGCCCGCCCCGGGAAGGTAGACGCGACCGGCGGGCGACGGCGCCGCCGTCTCACCGGAAACCATTATCGACACGCCAGTCGGATGCGCCGCCGTGGAGAGGCGTGTCGATTATGCGGGAACGAATTTCGGATACCGCCCTGTCATTCGCCTGGTTGAGCGCGCGCACGCTGTAATCCCTTAGCGTCCGCGCAGGTGTCTTCGCGGTCGTCGCGCCGCTTTCGGCCGCCGAACTTCAGTCTTCGGACTCGGCCGGACAGAGAAAGGCCCTGCAGAGCGCGAGCGCGGGCGATCGCATTGTTTTGGCTGCAGGCGGCTTTGACCAGTGAATCGCCTCGCGGTTTCTTTACGCCCTCTGTTTCCTACCCTGCTGTCGGCAGTTGCAGGACCGGCTCATCGCGCATTCAAGGCCCGTGATCGGCGAGCCGGCGCTGAAGGCTTTCGCTCCTATACGGACTTCCCTGATCGGCAAATCCGCCGCGACGCATCGATGGCGGCTCCTGCGGCGCATGCGGTCGAGCGTGTAGCCTTTGCCGCGGAAGCCATTGCGTCCGAGGCGATCGGCGAACCCGCTGACTTCTTCCCCGACAGCGTTCCGTACACCGAGGGTCAGGCGGCCGTCCAGCGTTTATAAAGACTGTTCAACCAAAAAAGCGCATGGATGAGAGAAAGTAATTTTTGTACGGTATAAAAAAGGCGGCCCGAAAGCCGCCTTCCCTGTCGTGACCGTTCTAGCCTTCAGTAACGGTACTGATCCGTTTTGAATGGGCCGCTGTCGTCGACGCCGATATAGTCGGCCTGTTCCTCAGTCAGCTTCGTCAGATGCGCGCCGACCTTGTCGAGGTGCAGGGCGGCGACCTTTTCATCGAGGTGTTTCGGAAGGACGTAGACTTTGTTCTCGTACTGATCGCCCTTGGTCCAGAGCTCGATCTGCGCCAGCACCTGGTTGGTGAAGGACGCCGACATGACGAAAGACGGATGGCCCGTGGCGTTGCCGAGATTGAGGAGCCGTCCCTGGGAAAGGAGCAGCATGCGCTTTCCGTCCGGGAAGGTGATCAAGTCGACCTGGTCCTTCACGTTCTTCCATTTGAAGT
>CAZBOC010000285.1:0-3971 GCA_964493225.1 uncultured Caulobacterales bacterium
GGCGACGCGCGCGGGCCCGCGCTCGCCGATCTCGCTTCCCCCCTTGATCCTCAGTGTACGTTCGACAATTTCGCCGTCGACGATTCCAACCGCCTGGCCAAGGCGGCGGCGCTGCAGGTGTTCGTCGATGCGGCCGCCAGCGGCCTTGTCTACATATACGGACCGTCAGGGGTCGGAAAAACGCATCTTCTGCATGCGGTCGGCCATGAATGGCGGCGCCGGCGCGGCGCGGGCGAATGCGCCTATATCACCCAGTCGAACCTGGCCGGCGGCTGCGTCGACGCGGTGTTGTCGAATTCCATTTCGTCCCTCCACAGGGACCTCCTCTCGCAGCGCCTCTTGCTGCTCGACGACATCCATTTGCTGGGGGGAAAGAAACGCACGCAACAGGAGGTATTAAACATGGTCAACGCCTTTGTTTCCAGTGGTCGCCAGATCGTCATCGCGGGCGACGCGGCGCCGGCGCGTCTTGCAGAAAAAGGGGTCCATGCCCGCCTCGCCGACCGCCTTTCCGGCGGGCTGCCCGTGCCGATCGAGCCCGGCGGCGTTAATCTGCACACGAAGATTCTTGCCGGCCGCGTGGCGGAGGCGGCGATGAAGTGCGAGATCGCCGACGAGGTGGTGACCTATATCGCGGCGAATTTCTCCTCCTCGACGCGAGAGGCGATCGGGGCGCTGAACCAGCTTCTCCTCGCCTACCGCGAGGAAAACGTGCGCGTCGGTCTCGCCGAGGCCGAAAGCGTCCTCGGCCCGCGGCTCGCCGACCGGAGAAAGGTCGGCACGCTGGAAGACGCGATTGCGGCGGCCGCGGAGGCGTTCTCGATCACGGTCGCCGACGTCAAGGGACGCGCCCAGCCGCAGCGCATCGCGAAGGCCCGCCACGCCTATGTGTTCGTCGGCCGGGAATGCCTCAGGGAGTCCTTCCCGCAAATCGCGTCCGCCATCGGCAGGGACCACACCACGGCGATGAGCTCCTATCGCAGAGCCCAGGCGCTTCTCGAGCGTAACGAGGATTTCGCCTCGGCGGTCGCAAGGATCAAGGCCGCGGTGGGCGGTTGATCGCCTGCACTCGCCGGATTGAATTTCAGAGGGCTTTTCGGGGTCGGCGAGGGCGCGCTGCGCGCTTCTTCGCTGGCCTTTCCGCATGAATCTGCGCTATGCTGGTCTACTGGTTTTTGCTGGCGAAGTCCGGCTTGCGGCGCCCGGCGGCGACGGTCGCGAACCCGGCTGGCGGAACGGGCCGGTCGCAAGCCCAAGCGGCCTGCCGAAGCCGCCTGTCGGACCCGCCTGTCGAAGCCGTCAGCAGGCGGGCCCGCCCCGGCGATGACCGGCGGCGGGCGATGACCGGCGGCGGGCGGGGTCTTCTCCGGGGCCGGACTTTCGATCCGGCGCGGCGCGCCCGGAAAACCGTATTGGCGCGCCGTTCTCCATGTCGAACGGACGGCGGCCGCAGTGGAAAGGATTTTTTGGAGGCGATGAAGGTCACGATTGAAAAATCCACGCTCGTGAAGGCTCTCGGCCATGTCCAGAGCGTCGTCGAACGGCGCAACACGATCCCGATACTGGCGAACGTCCTGATTCAGGCCGAAGGCGGCGCGGTCACCCTGACGGCGACCGACCTCGACATTGAAATCTGCGAGAGCGCGCCGGCCGACGTCGCCGCTTCCGGGGCGACGACGACGGAAGCCGTGCGTCTACACGACATCGTGCGCAAGATGCCCGACGGCGCGCAGATCCGGCTCGAACTGATCCCTGACGAAGGCCGCCTTCAGGTCTCGGCGGGGCGCTCGCAATTCGCTCTCGCCGTTCTTCCCGACGAAGACTTTCCGACGCTGGCGGCCGATGATCTGCCTGCATCCTTTTCCGCGCCGACGGCCGACCTGCGTCGCCTCCTCGACAAGACGCGCTTTGCGATGTCGCAGGAAGAGACGCGGTATTACCTGAACGGCGTCTATCTGCATGCGCTGACCGAAGGCGACGGCGCCCCCTCGCTTCGCGCGGCTTCGACGGACGGCCATCGCCTGGCGCGCCTCGACGCCCCGATGCCCGCGGGCGCTGAAGCCATGCCGGGCGTGATCGTTCCCCGCAAGGCCGTCAGCGAACTCGCCCGGCTGCTCGACGACGCGGAGGAGACGGTGGAAATCGCCGTCTCCGAGACGAAGATCCGCTTCGCTTTCGGGGCCGGCCGCCTCACCTCCAAGCTGATCGACGGGACCTTCCCCGATTACGAGCGCGTTATTCCGAAGGCGAACGATAATGTCCTCCGTGTAGAGAACAAAGAGTTTGCCCAGGCCGTCGACCGCGTTTCCACGGTCTCGGCGGACCGGACGCGGTCGATCAAGCTGGCGCTTGAGGCCGACCGGCTGCGGCTGACCGTCAACAATCCGGAAGCCGGCAGCGCGCTTGAAGAGCTCTCCGTCGATTATTCCGGCGCGCCGCTCGAGATCGGATTCAACGCACGCTATCTCCTCGACGTCGCCAGCCAGATCGACGGGGAGACGACGACTTTTCGCCTCGCGGACCCCTCCTCGCCGACCATCATCATGGATGAAGACGACCAGCGCGCGCTTTACGTCCTCATGCCGCTGAGGGTTTGACGGAAGCAATGGCGGTCGCCGTGGGTCAGGCGCAAAGGTTGGATCGGCAAGCCGAGGAAGCCGCGGGCGGCGCCCGCGTCACGCGCCTCGCGCTAACCGATTTCCGCTCATACGCGCGCGCCGACCTGGCGCTCGACGGGCGCCCGGCGACCTTTTCCGGCGCCAACGGTGCGGGCAAGACGAACCTGCTCGAAGCGATATCGCTGATCGGGCCCGGCCGCGGCCTGCGCGCGGCTCGGCATGACGAATTGCCCAGGGTCGAGGGCGCTGGCGGCTGGGCGGTTTCGGCGCGGCTCGCGGCGGCGGGCGACGATGCGCGTCTCGGCGTCGGCGCGAGCGCCGGGGCGCCCGAGCGGCGCGTCTGCCGCATCGACGAGCGGCCCGCGAGCGGGCCAGCGGCTTTCGCGCGGTATCTTCGCATGGTCTGGCTCACGCCCGCCCAGGACCGGCTTTTCATGGAGGGCGCCGGCGAGCGCCGGCGCTTTCTCGACCGCATGGCCCTCGCCCATGATCCGGCCCACGGCCGCGCCGCCGGCGACTATGAAAAGGCCATGCGCCAGCGCCAGCGTCTCCTCGACGCGCGCTCGCGCGACGAGGCGTGGCTTTCCGCTCTCGAAGCGCGAATGGCGGAAGCCGGCGTGGCCGTCGCGGCGGCGCGGCGCGAGACGGCGCTCACGCTTGCCTCGACCGACATCGGCGCCGGCGGGATCTTTCCGGCAGCTGAAATTTCTCTCGACGGCGCGCTGGAGACGGCGCTCGAAAACCGTCCGGCCGCCGACGTTGAAGATGACTATCTCGAACGGTTGAAGACCCAGCGCCGCGCCGACGCCGAAGCCGGCCGAGCTCTCCTCGGTCCCCACCGCAGCGATCTCGTCGTCGCACACCGCGAAAAGGGCCGGCCCGCGAGGCTGTGTTCAACCGGCGAGCAGAAGGCGCTCCTGATCGGCCTCGTTCTGGCCAACGCCAGAGCGCTCGCCGCCAAACCGGAGGCCGCGCCCCTCGTCATGCTGCTCGATGAAATCGCCGCCCATCTCGACGAAGCGCGCCGGGCCGCGCTGTTTGCGATCCTCGACGAGATCGGTTTCCAGACCTTCATGACGGGGACGGATGCGACGCTCTTTTCCGCCTGGGGCCGGCGCGCGCAGCACTTTGCGATCGAGGACGGCGTCATCGCCGAGATCGAGATTCAGTAGGAAGATTAAATGATGGCAGACGCCGCGCAAAAACGAGAAGACGACCTGACGCCCGATGCTGACGCCGGGGAATACGGAGCGGAATCGATCAAGGTCCTGAAGGGCCTCGACGCCGTGCGCAAGCGCCCCGGCATGTATATCGGCGACACCGACGACGGCTCGGGGCTTCACCACATGGTTT
>CAZBOC010000286.1:0-3955 GCA_964493225.1 uncultured Caulobacterales bacterium
AGCGGGTGACGCGCCCGCTTTCGCGGAATAGCGCGACCTTCTCGCACAAGGTCTCCGGCAGGCTCATTTCGCGCATCCGCCTCCAGAACGGGCCGTCATCGCGGTCGTTGGCGGCGTAGTGGAGGACCAGAAAATCCCTGATTCGCTCCATCTCGAAGCGCATCTGGCGATTGAATTCGGCCGTCAGCGCCGGCTCGAACGCCCTGTCCGGGAAAAGACTGACGAGCCGGCTGACGGCGGACTGGGCGAGGTGGATCGACGTCGATTCCAGCGGTTCGAGAAAGCCGCTCGAAAGTCCGACAGCGACGCAATTCCTGACCCAGATGTTTCGCCGCACGCCAGTTGTGAAACGCAAGAAGCGCGGTTCAGCGAGGGCCTCTCCCTCAAGACCGGCAAGGAGCGCGTTCGCGGCCCCGTCGTCATCGACATGGTCGCTGCAATAGACGTGGCCGTTTCCGACGCGGTGCTGCAGCGGAATGCGCCAGCGCCAGCCCGCCCTGTCGGCAATCGCCTCTGTATACGGACGAAATGCCCCGCCATGGGCGCAGGGAACGGCGACCGCGCGGTCGCAGGGCAGGACGTCGCTCCAGTCGTCATAGCCCGCGCCCAGCGCGCCCTCGATCAGGAGCGCGCGAAAGCCGGAGCAATCGATGAAGAGGTCGGCGCCCAGCGTTAATCCGTCCGCCATCGTCACATGGTCGATGAAGCCGTCCTCGCCGCGCAGCGCGACATCGACGATGCGGCCCTCGCGGCGCGCGACGCCGGCCCCTTCCGCGAAAGCGCGAAGATAGGCGCCGTAAAGCGCAGCGTCGAAATGGAAAGCATAGGCGAGCCCGTTGAGGCGCGTGCCCTCGATCCGCGGCAGCCGCGCGACCCGGCCCTCGCGCGCCGCCGCGGCGTTCAGGGAAAAGTCCCGCAGATCGCCGGCGAGCCCGCCTGCCCGGGCGCGAAGGAAATAATGGTGGAACGGCGTCATGCCGAGGGGCGCGCCGATGTCGCCGAAGGCGTGGATATAGGACTGGCCCGCGCGTCCCCAGCCGTTGAACTCGATGCCGAGCTTGATCGTGCCTTGCGTCGCCCTCAGAAAATCGTCCTCGTCGAAGCCGAGAAACTGGTTCAGCGTCTTGATCTGGGGGATGGTCGCTTCGCCGACCCCGACGGTCCCGATCTCCTCGGATTCAACGACGGTGATCTTCAGCCTGCGGCCGAACGCGCGGGCGAGCGCGGCGGCGGTCATCCAGCCGGCCGCGCCGCCGCCGACGATAAGCACGCTCTCAACCGGCCCCGCCTCGCTCAAGGCTCTTCTCCCATCCTGCCGGGGCCTGATCATAAGAGCCGCTGCGCGCCTCGCAACTCAAGGGAGGAAACGCGCCGACCCCTCAAGCCGGAGCAGGCGCGTTTCCGCTCGCTCGGGAGGAAGCGAGATCAGAACCGGTACGCCGCGCCGAACAGGAAGGTCCGACCGAACCGGTTGAAATCGCGCACGAAGCGATCGTCGGGGCCCTGCAGCGTGACGAACTCCTCATCCGTGAAGTTTTCCACCTGCCCGATGAGGCTGAACCCTGAAAGCGGGCCGTCGTCGAACGCGTAGGCGACTTGCGCGTCGAAGATGGTCTCCCCCTCGACGAGCACGAACTGCCCAATCGCGCCGAAACCCGGAACCTCTCCGAGAAATTCCGATCGGTGACGCGCCGAGACGCGGGCGGAGAACCCGGAATAGGACGGTTCGTAAAACAGCGTAACGCTGCCGACGCGCTCGGAAAGACCGGGCACCGGAATATCGAAGTTCGGAATGATCTCGACTTCCGATCCCGTATAGGAGAACGATCCAAGCACGCCGAAGCCGTCCAGCGCCTCGTTGAAATCGACAAAGGGGATCGAAGCCGCGATTTCCACGCCGCGGATGAAGCCGTCGCTCGTATTCTCCCGCCCGAAACGATAGCCGGTCGTCGTGATGGGCACGTCCGTGCCGTTTGGCGGAATGCCGGCGAAATCGACGATTTCCAAGGGTACGTCGACCGTCGGCACATAGGATTCAAATAGCTTGTAGAACGCGGCGACGGAGAAATAGCCGCCGTCGCTGAAATAGTTTTCATACGAGACGTCGAAATTCGTCGTGATGGTCGGGCGAAGCTCCGGGTTGCCGCCCGAGGAGGAATAGTAGCTGTTCACATTGGTGTCCGACGGCGTGCAGTCGGCGATGTTGTCCGGCGTCGTCGACGGCGTCACGGCGCAGCTGCTGTTGAGGCCGATATTCTGGCTTGCGCGCATGTCGTCCATGCGCGGGCGGGTTGCGACGCGCGCAACGCCAAGGCGCACGAACTGGCTCGGCATGAATTCGAGCGACAGGTTCATGCTCGGATAGAACTTCGTGTAGCTGTCGCCGCCGGTGATCGGCTGCACCGTGACGTTCGGGGCGAACCCGCTCGCTTCGGCGCCGGTCGATTCCTGATCCGTGTGCACCACCTGCACGCCGAAATTGCCGCGCACGGGGATCGCGCCGAGCGCGCCGTCGACGTCGAATTTCACGAAGCCCGTCGTGATCGCTTCGTCGACGACCCACTCTTTCGTCAACACGTCGTCGTTGAAGTTCCGCGTCTGGAGAATGAGATCGTCCCGCGCGATGAGTTCGAGGGGATCGTAACTGATCTGTCCGCCGAGGCCGAGGAAACCGAGCTGGGTCGGCTCAAGCAGGAGGTCGGCGGGCACGGGGACGAACGTCTCGAAATTTGCAAGGTCGAGGAAGAACTCGTTGGCGAAACGTTCTTTTTCCCGGTCGGTATGATTGACGCCGGCGGTCAGCCTGTTGATGGCGCCGTCGAGCTCGAACTCGGCCCAGGCGCGGAGCTGCAACAGGTCTTCTTCAATGGACGGACGATTGAGGAAGCCGGTCTGTCCGCCCTGGGCGACCTGCGCTCCGGTCTGGTCGAAGCGGTCGCCGCCCCAGCCGAGCGGCGCGGTGATGCCGATCAATGTCGGGTCCGCGTAATCGAGCAGGTTCGAGGTGAAGCGCGTGCCGGTATTGTCGGAAACGAAGGCGAGCGTGTCCGCCGCGCCGTTCGCCTCACCGGAGCCGGTGCCGGTGTAGGTCTCCAGGATCGTGTCTTCGCGGTCCACCTGGCTGTAGCCGACGTCGAAATTCAGCGTCAGTCGTTCGCTGGCGTTGAACTTCGCGTTCCAGCCGGCGGCGAAAAGATCGGCCTCGCGCCTTTCAAGATCGTTGCGCACGACGCCCCGAACATTGCCGAAGACGCCGGCCGTCACGAAATCGTCCTCGACGGCCGTGACGTCGTCGACGGTGACGCCGAACGCCGTGAAGCCGAGCGGAAACTCGATGCCGCGCAGCAGGCGCTCTTCGCTGTAGTCGGTGTAAAAGAGATCCACCGACGTCTCGAAATTGTCCGTTGGCTGATATTCGAGCGAACCGAAATAGCCGTCGCGAACAAGGGTCTCGGACTGGACGAAGGGCTTCATGCCGCCGACGATCGCCTCGCCGCCGGAGGCCGCGCCGAGCGCCGGGGCTCCGCCATAGCCCCAGGCGTTGAAGCGCTCGGCCTGGCGGGGCTGGTCGATCCGCGCATAGCCGACGGCGATCCCGAGCGTATCGTCCATGAACTGATCGACGATGGATGCGCTGACGCGGTAGCCCTTGTTCGAGGTGCCGGCGTTGAGCGCGCCCTGGTCGTTGATGATCCCGCGCGCGTTCACTGCAATGGTGCGCTCGCTGTAATCGAGCGGCCTGATTGTCCGCAGATCGACCGTGCCGGAGATCGCCTGGCCGATCAGGGCGGCGTCCGGCGTCTTGTAGACGATCGCCTGGCCGATCAATTCGCCCGGATAGGCGTCGAATTCCGCGGCCCGGTTTTCCCCCGTCGTGACCTGCTCGCGCCCGTTCAGGAGAGTCGTGGTGGAAACGGGTCCGCCGGCCCGGCTCGGGCTCCACCCGGCCCCGGCG
>CAZBOC010000287.1:0-3949 GCA_964493225.1 uncultured Caulobacterales bacterium
CACGGTGCTGGAGGGTCTTCTGACATCGCAGGAGTATCAGCGCCGCTTCGACCGCGTACGCTCCTGTGGGCCCGGGGAACATGACGCGGTGGTTCATCCCACGCGGCTTGAGGATAAGGGCCTCGAACTTCTCCAGAAAATCAGCCTTGGCCGAGGTGTGCATGTCGAGGCCGTGGGCGACCCCGTCCTCGACGATATAGTCGATCAAGGCCTGTTTCAGCTCAGGGTGGATGTGACCGTAGTTGAGAACGGAGCAGCCTGCGAGAAAATCGATATACGTCTCGCCGTCTTCGCCGACCAGCGTTGAGCCGAACGCCTTGGAAAAGGTCTTGGGAAACGCCCGGCAATAGCTGCGTACCGAGGATTCCCGGCGGTTGAAGATCTCGGTTTCTTTGGACAGCGCGGTCGTCATTGGTTTCTCCTTATTGTTGTCGAACAGGTTCTTGTCGAGCAGACACGGACTGGGCGCGGGGCGCTAATTGAGGGCGTCGGCGCGGTCAAATGGACCGATCGTTACGAGCGTTTCGCTGGCGTGACGGCCGGCGAAATGCGCCTGCGCATCAAAGCCGGGACCGGTTTCCAGCGGCGCGTCCAGACGAGCGGCGATACTCCTGAAAAGGCCCCACGACGCCGCATTGTCGGCCGTAATGGTCGTTTTGATCCAGCGCACGCCTTTGCAGGCGGGGCGATTGAGAATATCCGCCAGCAGGCGCCTCGGGAGTCCCAGACCCCGGGCGTCGGCGTGCACGGCGACCTGCCAGAGGAAATAGACGTCGCCAGCTTCGGGCGGTCGATAACCTGAAATCCAGCCGACCGCCTTAGCGTCGCGTCGCGCGAGCCCGCAGGTCTTTGCGAAATGCGTACATTGAAGAAGGTTCGCGTATAGCGAATTCTGATCGAGCGGCGGGCAGTCAGCGATCAAATCGTGGACATCGCACCCGTCTTCAGCCGTCGGTACGGCGAAGGTCACATCTGATCGCTCACCGCTTTCGGGTTTTGTCTGGTGAAGCAGATCCGCGATCGCGCCTTCTCCTTAAGTGTGTCGCTCCGAAAAATAGTTCGCTAAACTAAATAATGCGTCCCATGTGTTTGTCAAGCAAGCTTGGGCGTTCGCGCTTTCCCGTGTCATTATGGCGTATTCGGGGCATTTTCGCTATAAGATTAGCAGAAAATATCATTTAACAAACTATTTAGGAGCCTGTAGTTAATTGGATTAACTGGAGTTCACATGGGACGACGGAAACGGAAATGACTGAAATCAGTGCGGACACCGCGCTCATCGCGTTGCGCCAAATCCTGAAAGCGACGGATGCGAACGTGAAAACGCTCGCCGCCCGCACGGGGCTGACAGCGTCGCAGTTGCTCGTGCTGCAATTGCTGAAATCGCGCGGCGAGACGCTGACTGGCCAACTCGCGGAGGCCGTTGATTTGAAGCAGGCGACGGTTTCCGTATTGCTCGATCGGCTTCAGGAAATGAAGTTGATCTCGCGGCGGCGCGGCGACAAGGATCGACGGCGTGTCTGGGTGAGCGTGACGCCGGAAGGGGAACGGGTCGTCGCCGGCGCGCCCGATCTGATCCAGGACATGTTCCAGAGCCGGTTTGCGCGACTGCCCGAATGGGAACAGAGTTTCCTCATCACCGCGCTTCTGCGCATCGTCGACCTTCTTGGTGCGGATGATATAGACGCCGCGCCGCTGCTCGACGTCGGTCCCGTCGACGAACTGCCGCCCGCCGATGAAACGACGCAGGTGAAGTTCAAGCTTTGAAGAAAGCGGCGCCTTTGCGCCGTCCATGGCCCCGGGTCCTCGCTTCCGCCCATGGAGGGCGCCCTCAGGTCCCGGCCTTTGCCGGCGTTCGCGTCCTGCGGCGCGTCGCCTGGTTCGCCTCGACGGCTTATGCCAAGCTGCATGGAACGGCATCGATCGAGGCAGCGCAGGCGAGCGCGCGCCGGCGCTTGTGCGCCGAACACGCGGATAAGTCATCATCCGCGCTGACTGGTGTTACGGGAAGGGACTGAAGCCGGCGCCGGCCTCGGCCTTGGCCGCGCTCATCGCCGCCGCCTCTTCCGATGTCAACAGCACGGGCTTCACGCAGCGGCCCGCCGCCTGGTCGGCGATCGCCTCGTTGATTTCACGCAGCGGGTAGGTCTTTATGAGTCGCTCAAATGGAAACCGTCCAGCGCGGTGCGCAGCGAGCAGCCGGGGGATGAGTTTCGTCGGGTCGCTGTCGCCCTCTATCACGCCCGCAATCCGCCGTCCGAACCCCAACAACCCGTCGATAGAGACCTCGAACGCAGGGTTTTCGCGCGACGCGATTCCGACGCAGGCGAGAACGCCGCGCTTGCCGAGAGATTCGATGCAATCCTCGAGCACATTTCGGCGGCCGGTCGTGTCCAGCGCGAAAGCGACGCCCCGACGCGAGACCGCCTTGACCGCCTCGACAAGTCTTTCCGATGCCGGATCAACGACATGCGTCGCGCCAAGCTCCAGCGCGATCGCACGCCGCGCCGCGAGGGGGTCTGAGACGATAATCCCGCCGCAGCCGATGAGACGGGCGGCCATCACCGCGCTAAGCCCGACCGCGCCCGCGCCGGCGATCAGTATGGAATCGCCTTCCTCGGCGCGGAAAACGTTGAGAACCGTTCCCGCCCCGGTCTGGATGCTGCAGCCGAAAGGGCCGAGCAGCGCGAGGGGCGCATCATCAGGGGCCGGAACGATGTTGCTCGGGGTGACGACGGCGTGGGTTGCGAAGCAGGACTGACCGAAAAAGTGGCTTGCAACCTGCCCTCGCGGGCCGCGCAGTGCTCGTCCGCCGTCAAGTCGCGCGCCGGCGTAGTTCAGCGCGGCCGCCGCGTCGCAATAACCCGGCGTTCCGCGCACGCATTCGCGGCAGATCCCGCAAGAGGCGAAGCTGAGAATGACGCGTTCGCCTGAGCGGATCGCCTCGACGTCACCGCCGACCGCTTCGACGACGCCAGCCCCCTCATGGCCGAGAACGGCCGGCAGCGCGGGCGGGAAATCCGTATCCTTCGCAACGAGATCAGTGTGGCAGACGCCCGCGCCTTCGATCCGAACAAGCACTTCATCCGGCCACGGACCGTCAAGAACAAGTCTCTCCAAGGAAAAGGGCGCGCCCGGCCTTCTGGCGACGGCGGCGACAATCTCGCGTTCCATTCGAGCGTCCTCGCTTTCGCAGCGCCGGTGGCCCCGGTCCGGTCGACGAAGGCTCCGGGTGAAGCTCTGCGACGAGAATTGAAGAAATCCGCCCAGAGATAACCCCGGGCAGCCGACCCGGAAGCCTGTGAAGCGCTCGACTTTCAGGCTGTCTCTCGGTCGAGCGGGCTGCGTCAGAACGCGGCTCTGACCTCGAGCAGCCAGTTGATGTCGTCAGCCCAGCGCTGGAAAAAGACCGACGGGAGGGAATTAACGCGATAGTCCTTGTTCGTCAGGTTTCGTCCGCTAAGGGTCTGACTCAAAATTCTTGAGCCTCCTCTACTTGCCGCGCGACGCGTCGTGAGAGCCGTCTGATGGAGGCGATGAGGGTCCAGGCTTCGGATGAGGCGATGCTGGTTTCCCAGTCCTTGGAGAGCCTGCGGCAACGCCCGATCCACGCCAGGGTGCGTTCAACGACCCAGCGTCGGGCGATGACGACAAAGCCTTTTGCAGTGCCCGGACGACGCACGATCTCGATGTCCGGCCCGTCTGTCGCGATCATTTCCACCTCCAGCCTGTCGCCCGCATAGCCGCCATCTGCGAAGAGGTGCGACAGCGTCGGGAAGCTGTCCTTTGCATCGCCGATTACGCCTGCTGCCCCGTCGCGGTCCTGAACGTCTGCGGTATGAACGCGGGCCGCCAGCAAATTGCCGTCGGTGTCGGTGAGGATGTGGCGCTTTCGGCCCTTCACCTTCTTTCCCGCATCATAGCCGCGTGGTCCGCCGCTCTCTGTTGT
>CAZBOC010000288.1:0-3934 GCA_964493225.1 uncultured Caulobacterales bacterium
CGCCTTGGCGCCGCTGTGCGACATCGCGCCGGTATGGCGGTCGCCGCTGACGGGAGAGACGGCCGCTGCGGCGCTCGCTCGCCTCGACAAAATCGACGCCGCGCCGAGGCCGGACAGTCCGCCGGTGCGATTTTTTCGCCGCACCGCGCTTGCCACAGACGATCGTCGTCCATAATTAGGAGGGTCAATCATCCCGCAGGAGAATCACTGAATGGCGCGCGTCACCGTCGAAGATTGCGTAGAAAAAGTGTCCAACCGTTTTGACCTTGTGCTGCTCTCGGCCCATCGCGCGCGGATCCTGTCATCGGGCGCGCCCCTGCTCGTCGATCGCGACAACGACAAGAACCCGGTTGTCGCCCTTCGCGAGATCGCCGACGGTCGGATTTCCCCTGAAGCCGTGGAGGAGGATCTCGTCGCTTCGCTGCAGAAACAGGTCGAGGTGGACGAGACGGAGGAGGTCGAGGAAGCTTCCGAGAAAGCGGATGCGCCGGAATTCGACAAGACCAGCGAGGAGGAATACCTCCAGGCGATCAAGGCGGCCGGGATGACGACGCCGCAATCCCTGCCCAAGGGTTGAATTCGCCGCGTCGCTTCGCAGACGATCGGGGACCCGGGCGCGTCCGTGTCGACGCGGAGGGCGCGCCCTGGAAGCGGACGCTCGCGCTTATCGCGAGGATTTGCGCCAAACCCCTATGGAGGAGATGACGACGCCGGCCGATGCGGAAAACCAGGGCGAGGCTCCTCAGGCGGCGCATTCACGCCAAGGCCGCAGCGCGCCGCAAGCTGATGTTGCGCGACCGCAAGCATCGCCAACGCCGGCTCGTCCTGTTGCGCACTCAGCGCCGGCGGAGCATCCGTCGCAGGCCCGGTCGCTGATCCGTCAGTACGAGCTTGTGGACATGGTCAAGGCTTATGATCCGCAAGCCGACGAAAGCCTCCTCAATCGCGCCTATGTCTTCGCCATGAAGGCCCATGGCGGCCAGACGCGAAAATCGGGCGATCCCTATTTCACGCACCCGCTCGCCGTAGCGGCGATCCTGACCGAGTTGCGCGCCGACCCGGCGAGCGTCGCCACCGCGCTGCTCCACGACGTGGTGGAGGACACCGACGCCACCGTCGAGGACATGCGCCGCCTTTTCGGCGATGAGATCGCGCGCCTCGTCGACGGCGTCACCAAGCTCTCCCAGATCGAACTGAGGTCGGACGCGAGCAAACAGGCGGAGAATTTCCGCAAGCTGGTCGTCGCCATGGCGGACGACGTCCGCGTCCTTCTCGTCAAGCTGGCCGATCGGCTGCACAACATGCGCACGCTCGGATTTCATCCCAATCCGGAAAAACGCCGTCTCATCGCCCTTGAGACGATGGAGATTTTCGCGCCGCTTGCAGGACGCATCGGCGTTCAGCGAATTCGCGAGGAACTGGAAGAGCTGTCCTTCCGCGAAATCAGTCCTGACGCCTACGCCACCATCGCCGCGCGGCTGGAAGACCTGCAGGCGACGATCGTCAAGAGCGTCGTCGAACTGGCGACGGCCCTGCGCGCGCGTCTTGGCGAAGAGGGCGTGGAGGCGGCCGTCTATTCGCGCGAGAAACGTCCGTACTCCATCTGGCGAAAAATGTCGGCGAAGAACGTGTCCTTCGACGAACTGGCGGACATCTACGCATTCCGGATTCTCGTGCGCGACGTGAAGGATTGTTACCGCGCCCTCGGGATCATCCACACGGGCTGGCGCATGATCCCGGAGGAGTTCGACGACTATATCTCCGCGCCGAAACCGAACGGATACCAGTCGATCCATACGGCGGTCATCGGTCCGCCGCGGGCCGACGGCGGTCGCCAGCGTATCGAGATCCAGATCCGCACCCATGAAATGCATGAGGCGGCCGAGCGCGGCGTCGCCGCCCACTGGCAGTACAAGGACCGTTCCGCCGGCGAGCGCGCGCAGGACGGCGCCAGCGTCGAGTTCCCCTCGAAAATCACCTATGATCCCTATGAGACGCCGCGCCGGCTCGTGGAAATGTTCAAGCAGGGCGAGGACGCCGAAGAGGCGCTCGCCTATGCGAAGCTGGAGCTGTTCCAGGACCAGGTCTTCGCCTTCACGCCCAAGGGCCAGGTGATCGCGCTGCCGAAGGGCGCGACGCCCCTCGATTTCGCTTACGCCGTTCATACCGACATCGGCGACGCCTGCGTCGGAGCGAAGATCAACGGCGCCCAGCGGCCCCTGCGCACGCCCCTGAAAAACGGCGACGTCGTGCAGATCCTGCGCTCGGAGAACACGCCGCCGCCCGCCGAATGGGAGACGATGGCGATCACCGGACGCGCCCGCGCGGCGATCCGGCGGCGGATCAAAAAACTTCAGTTCGAGGAGCAGGTCGCGCTCGGCCGGCGCCTTTCGGACAATGTCTTCGAGGGGGCCAATCTGCGGCTGACGGCGAGCGCGCTTCGCGAGGCGCTCGCGCGGCTTGGCGAAACCACGGTCGACGCCGTCTTCGCGAAAGTCGGTCGCGGCGAACTCAGCGTTAACGATCTCGTCGAGGCGGTCTATCCGGGCGCCTCCCTTGAGCTCGAGGCGGAGATCCGTGCGCCGGGCGTCGAGCCCTTCAAGCCGCGTTTCGCGATTATCGGCCTGCCGGCTCGCGTACCGGTCGCCATGGGCCAGTGCTGCACGCCGGTGCCGGGCGAGCGCATCGTCGGCGTGCGCGCCGATGATAACTCCGTCATGGTGCATACCATCTATTGCGATCGTCTCGCCAAGGACGATCCGCATCAGTCGCGTTGGCTCGATCTTAAATGGCGCGAGGGCCATCACGACATCAAGGCTTATGCGAAAGTATCGATCGTGGCCCGCAACGGCGTCGGCGTTCTATCGGAAATAGCCGCCATCATCGCGCGTTACGGAGTTTCGATCGCCAATATCCGCCTCGATTCCGGCACGGGCGATTTCGTCACGCTGGTTCTCGACATCGAGGTGAAGGACACCAAGCAGTTGCTGCAGATGCTCGCCGGCCTTCGCGCGACGCCGAGCGTGGTTTCGGCCGAACGCAACGAGAGCGAACGCCATGAAGAGCGACCATGAAGACTGAAGACGTCCTCGCCGAATTCGAAGCGGTCGGGGCCCTGCAGAAGGGGCATTTCGTTCTGTCTTCCGGGCTTCACAGCGACACCTACCTCAACAAGTCCATCGTCTCGATGAATCCGGCGCGCACGGAAAAACTCTGCGCGGCGCTCGCCGGGAAAGCGGGCGCGCTTGTCGGCGGGGCGGTCGATTACGTCATCTCGCCGGCCATGGGCGCGATCATCTACGGCTATGAAACGGCGCGCCAGTTGGGGGCTCCCTTCATGTTCGTCGAACGGGTCGACGGCGAATTCACGCTGCGCCGGGGCTTCCGCCTGCCGCCGGGCGCGCGCGTCCTCGTCGTCGAGGACATTGTCTCGACGGGGCTTTCGGCCCGGGAATGCATCGCCGCCCTGCGCGCTTTGGGGGCCGAGGTCGTCGGACTCGCCTGTCTGATCGACCGGTCGGGCGGCGAGGCGGACGTCGGCGCGCCCATGATCGCCCTTGCGGAAATGACCGTAAAAACATGGCCGGCGGATGATCTGCCCGTGCACCTGAAAGATACGCCCGCGGTCAAGCCCGGCAGCCGCGGCGTCAGCCAATAGGAGCGAGCGCGTGTCCGAGACGCCGACGACCAAGCGAACGATCCGGCTCGGGGTCAATATCGACCACGTCGCGACCATCCGGAACGCCCGCGGCGGCGAACACCCGGATCCTGTGCGCGCGGCGCTCCTCGCGCGCGACGCCGGCGCCGACGGGATCACCGCGCATTTGCGCGAAGACCGCCGCCACATCCGCGACGAGGACATGCGCCGGCTGCGGCGCGAGGTCGACCTGCCGCTGAATTTCGAGATGGCGGCGACGGCGGAAATGGGCGCGCT
>CAZBOC010000289.1:0-3915 GCA_964493225.1 uncultured Caulobacterales bacterium
TCATCATGCTGACCTGCGACGCCTTCGGCGTCATGCCGCCGATCGCGCGGCTGACCGCCGCCCAGGCGATGTACATGTTCCTGTCAGGCTACACGGCGAAGGTCGCGGGCACGGAAAAAGGCCTTGGAAGCGCGCCACAGGCGACCTTCTCCACCTGCTTCGGCGCGCACTTCATGCCGCGCCACCCGTCGGAATACGGCAAGCTCCTCCGTAAGCTGATTGACGAGCACGGCGTCGGCTGCTGGCTCGTAAACACCGGCTGGACAGGCGGGCCTTTCGGAGTCGGCGCGCGGATGCCCATCAAGGAGACGCGCGCGCTCCTCGCCGCAGCTCTCGACGGCTCGCTCAACGATGCGCCGATGCGCGCCGATCCGATCTTCGGCTTCGAGGTTCCCACGAGCGTCCCCGGCGTGGACGAGACGATCCTCTGGCCACGGAACACATGGGCCTCGGCCGATGCGTACGACGCGCAGGCGCAAAAGCTCGCCGCCATGTTTCTCGACAACTTCAAGGTCTTCGAAGACTTTGTCTCCGAGGAGGTCCGCGCCGCCGCTCCGAAAGCTTGAATGGCGAGCCTTCAAGGCCCTTTCCTGCTTAGCAGCAGCGTGCGAAGCTCCCCCGCGCATTCGCGTTAAGGAGCCGACATGAAGCCTCTCGCCCTCGCCGCCTTTCTATGCATTTTCGCCGCGCCGGTTTCCGCGCAGGCGCCGGAAGCCGGGACGGAGCCCGTCAACCGCGCGAGCGAGATCGGCCCCGGCGGCCGGCCGGTCGGCGCGGGCTGGTCGCGCAGTCCGGTCTTTGCGGCGAACGGCATGGCCGCGACGGCCCAGCCGCTCGCGAGCCAGATCGCGATCGATATCCTGAAAAAGGGCGGCTCGGCCGTGGACGCGGCGATCGCTGCCAACGCCGCGCTCGGCCTGATGGAGCCCACGGGCAACGGGATCGGCGGCGACCTCTTCGCGATTGTCTGGGACCCTGAAAGCGAAAAACTCCACGGCCTCAACGCTTCCGGGCGCAGCCCCCTGGGGCGCTCCTTTGAGGACATGCTGGAGGCGGTCGGCGAGGACGGCTCCATTCCGCCCCTGGGGCACTTGCCCGTCACCGTTCCGGGCGCGGTCGACGGATGGTTCGAACTGCATGAGAGGTTCGGCGAGCTGCCGATGAACGAAATTCTTGAGCCCGCGATAGGGTATGCGGAAGACGGGTTTCCCGTATCGCCGGTCATCGCCTATTATTTCGGGCGCTCCGAGCGCGGCTTTGAACGACGCATCGACCTGATCGGCGAGTTCGACAACGCGCGCGAGACCTATTTCGCCGACGGCGCGCCAGAGGCCGGAGAGATATTTCGCAACCCCGACCTCGCCTCCACGTTGAAGAAAATCGCCGAGGGCGGCCGCGAGGCCTTTTACGAGGGCGAGATCGCCAGCACGATGGCGGCCTATTTCGAACGGATCGGCGGTGACCTGCGCCTGGAGGATTTCGCCGCCCATGAGAGCGAATGGGTTGATGTTGGCTGCGTCGCCTATCGTCGCGGCTACGAGCTGTGCGAGTTGCCGCCGAACGGCCAGGGTTACGCCGCCCTTCAGATGGCCAACATCCTCAAGACGGTCGACCTCGCGCAGTGGGACCGTTCGAGCCCGGAAGTCTTTCACTATATCACCGAAGCCAAGCGCCTAGCCTTTGAGGACATCGCCAAATACTACGCCGATCCCGCCTTTGCGGAGATCCCGCTGAAAGGTCTTATTTCCGACGCCTACGGAGAAGAGCGCGCCGCACTGATCGACCCCGAAAGAGCAACGCCCGACTTCGGGCCTGGCGAGCCCATGCTCGAAAAAGCGGGGGACACGACCTATCTGACCGTCGCCGACAAGAACGGCATGATGGTCTCGCTCATCCAGTCCAACTATCGCGGCATGGGCTCCGGGCTTGTCGCCGACGGGCTCGGCTTCATGTTCCACGATCGCGGCGAATTGTTCTCGCTCGTTAAGGGCCACCCGAACCAGTACGAGCCCGGCAAGCGGCCGTTCCACACCATCATCCCGGCTTTCGTAAAAAAGGACGGGTCGCCTTACATGTCCTTCGGCCTCATGGGAGGCGCGATGCAGCCGCAAGGGCATATCCAGATTCTCGTCAACCTGGTCGATTACGGCATGAACGTTCAGGAAGCCGGCGACGCCGCGCGGTTCAACCATGCCGGCGGCCGGACCCCGACAAGCGCCGGCGAAGACAATTTGCTCGGCACGTTGAATGTAGAGCCCGGCGTTCCCGGCGAAACGATCGACGCGCTTGGCGCGATGGGCCACAATGTCAGGGTGGTCGAGAACGGCGTCATGTTCGGCGGGTATCAGGCGATCGTCCGCGACCCGGAGACGGGCGTTTATCGCGGCGCGACGGAGATGCGCAAGGACGGGATCGTCATCGGCTATTGAACGCCGCCCAAAGCCTCCGAGCCCCGGCGCCGACAGCCTTCAGCCCGGCTTTCGTCGGGCGTATCTCGCGTCATCCAAAACGCTCCACGATCGGCTCGCCGAGGCAGCCGCTGTCGAGATCGATGGCCGTGAGCACGGCGGTCTCCATGCGCTCTTGCGGGCTGAAGCCCTTTATCTTCAAGGCGATGTCTGCGCCAAGGGCGAACTTCATGCCGGAGCCGCACGCCCACATTGTCCCCTCCGGGATACGGCGGACGGCGAGGCGCGCGTCAACATTGTATAGATCGCCGCTGGAGTGGGCGATTAACCCAGAGACATTGTATTCCTTTGCGCCGTTATTTGTCTCGCCGAGATCATATTTTGCAAAGGCCGTGCGGATGAAGCTGGTGACCTGGCTGATGTCCGTGGTCTGGTTTGGAAACTTTGCACGCTCCGTCTCGAGCGCGTCATGGGCGATCCCGCCCCCGGAAAAGGCCAGGGCCCACCCCGTAAACCGGAGCCATTTCGTCCGGTGTTCGGGCGCAATCATGTCCCCGATGAGACTGCCCGAATCACATCCGAGCCAGACCTTGCCGGCGTTGGCGTCGTAAGTGGCGCAAATGATCGTCATCGCATCAATCCCTTCTCTTGGGCCCGAAACGAATTGCAGGCGCGAATTGCAAGCGGCGCTTTGCCTTGTCCGGGCTTTCCGAGAATACTGAGCAACAGCGTTCGGCCGGATTTGGAAGCCGGCGCACTCGATTTCCGGTCTGATCCTGTCGAGAAATCTCTTCCGCCAGCGCTCGCCGCCAACTGGCGGCGCGGGAAGACGGCGCCTCGAGCGGCCAATCAGGCTTGGGTGTCGATTTTCGATCCCATCGGGGCGGCCTGATCGCCCGATCCCTGGTCCTCTCCGCCCTCCGCGCTCGGCGCGCCGGTGGAGACGACGACCATTGCCGCGCGCAGGACGCGATCGCCGATCGTGAAGCCGCTCTGGGCCACGTCGGCGACATGGCCGGCGGGAACGTCGCTCGGCGCCTGGGCGACGGCCTGGTGAAGGTTCGGATCGAATTTCTCCCCCTTCGGATCAATCTGCTTTACGCCATGGCGCTGAAGGACGGCGCGCAGTTCATTGTCGGTCATCTTCAGCCCGGTGACGAGGCCCGACAACGCCTCCTGCGAGGCCTCGCCGCCTTCTTCCGGCGCCACGCCGAGGGCGCGCTCGAAATTGTCGGCGACGCTCAGGAGGTCCCGCGCGAAATTCGCGATGGCGTAACGAGCTGCGTCGAGCTTTTCGCGCTCGGCGCGACGGCGGGTGTTTTCAAGCTCGGCGGCGAGGCGCAGCACCTGGTCCTTAAGAACGGCGATTTCGGCCTCCGGATCGTCGTCGCCGGAAGCTGCCTCCCCGACGGCGCCCGCATCGGCGTCGAGCGCGGCGATCGCGTCAGCGATGTCCGCGGCGATCGCCTCGTAGGAATCCTCGCCATTGGCGGTATTGTCATTGTCG
>CAZBOC010000290.1:0-3889 GCA_964493225.1 uncultured Caulobacterales bacterium
CTCCCTGGGGGCTTTCAATCTTGAGAACGTCGGCCCCGAGATCGGCGAGGAGTTGTCCCGCCCATGGACCAGCGAGAATGCGCGCCAGCTCCAGAACGCGCAGCCCTTTGAGGGGCTTGTCGCCCTCCGCGTCAATCATCAGAAAGCGGATATATCCGTAATGGCCCGGCCGAGGATCAGCGCATGAACGTCGTGGGCGCCTTCATAGGTGTTCACGGTCTCAAGATTCATCAGGTGGCGCATGACGCCGTATTCGGCCGAGATGCCGTTGCCGCCGTGCATGTCGCGCGCGAGCCGGGCGACGTCGAGCGCCTTGCCGACATTGTTGCGCTTGACGATGGAGATCATCTCCGGCGCATAGCCGTCCTCGTCGATCAACCGGCCGACCCGCAAACTCGCCTGGAGACCGAGGGCGATCTCAGTCTCCATATCAGCGAGCTTCTTCTGGAAGAGCTGGTTGGCTGCGAGCGGCCGTCCGAACTGCTTGCGTTCAAGGCCGTATTCGCGCGCGGCGTGGAAACAGAATTCCGCCGCGCCCATCGCGCCCCAGCTGATCCCGTAGCGGGCGCGGTTGAGGCAGCTGAACGGCCCCTTCAGCCCCTTTACGCCGGGCAGGACGGCGTCGTCGGCGACGAACACGTCGTCCATCACGATCATGCCGGTGATTGAGGCGCGCAACGACAGTTTGCCTTCGATCTTTGGCGTTGAAAGTCCGTCCGCCCCTCTCTCAAGGATAAAGCCGCGTATCGCGCCGTCATCGTCGGTCGACTTCGCCCAGACGACGAAAACATCCGCAATGGGAGAATTTGATATCCACGTCTTCGAGCCGGAGATCCGGTAGCCGCCCGCGACCTTCCTCGCGCTCGTGCGCATCCCCGCCGGGTCGGAGCCGGCGTCGGGCTCGGTGAGACCGAAACAGCCGATCCATTTTCCGCTAGCGAGCCGGGGCAGATATCTTTGCTTTTGTTCCTCCGAGCCGAATGCGTGAATGGGAAACATCACGAGGGAGGACTGGACCGACATCATCGAGCGATAGCCGGAATCGACGCGTTCGATTTCGCGCGCGACGAGGCCGTAAGAGACGTAATTCGCGCCCGCCCCGCCGTATTCCTCGGGTATCGTCACGCCGAGAAGGCCGGTCGCCCCCATTTCGTTGACGATTTGCGGATCGGTGCGTTCCTGAAGGAAGGCCTCGGTCACGCGCGGCTCCAGCTTGTCCTTCGCGAAAGCGCGCGCCGTCTCGCGGATGAGCCGCTCATCATCGGTAAGCTGATCGTTGAGGCGAAACGGGTCCGCCCAGTCGAATCTTTCCACGGCGATCTCCTCTCGCGTTTCCGGCGCGGGAAGTGTCTCCCAGAAGCGGGCGAAAACCAAGCCCCGCCGAGGTCGCAGGCGTTTCAAGCCCGCCCGGCCGGGTTCGACCCGGCGCTTAACCAGGCGTATACCAGATAGGCGAGGTGTAGGCCCGCTCCTGTATCGCCTGCGGGTATCCCTCGGGCGGATCCTGCTGCAACGCAATGGCGTCGAACAGCGAGTTGCGCGGCGTCGGGATTTGCAGGACGCGGACATAGTAAAACGCGCGCGCGCTCGCGTCGAATTCCGGATCTCTCCAGATCGTCAGGAGCTCCGGCGCGCCGATCGTGTTCTCGTAGGCGCCCGTTTCGCGGTCGACCGTATCGCCGACAGGCGGCAGGGTCCCGTCGACGCCGAGTTGACGCGTTCCCGACCATGCGACGTCGAAGACCTTCTCCCGCGCCTCGCCGTCGGCGCCCAGCCAGCCCTTGACGATCTGTATGCGGTCCAGATTGGCGCCTGCGGGGTCCTTTGCGGCGTGGATGAGAAAGGAGGGCGCCGCGCCTCCCGCCGTCAGGTCGCCGCCCATGGGCACGCCCTTCTGATATCCGACCGCAGCGAGGTCGCGGGCGTTGAGATCGGCGGCGTCGAAGGCGTAGCCGCCAAAGAAGCGCACCGCGATTCGCGGGCCCGTGGTGCCATAGACCTCGCGGCGCTTGAAGGCCGCGATGATCTCCTGACGCGTGTTCTCGCGCGCCCACACGGCCGCCAGGCCCGACGCCGACATCTCCCAGCCCGGCAGATCCTGAACGAACCCCGCCTCTTTAGTCTCCGGAACGGAATCGATGGCCATCTTGCCCATGAAATTGTCTTCTTCGGCTGAGGCCGTGCCGGCATGGCTGTCGGTCGCGCCGATCATGCCGAGCTTGTAGGGGTTGACGCCGATTTCATTTTCAATCTCGAGACCGGTCTTCAGCGCGCTGCGAACATAGGAGCCTTCCTCCGCGCGCGGACGCGCGATCGAGCCGTCGGCGCGCACCTCCAGGAGGGCGTTGAAGAATTCGAAATCGGCGAACTCGTCGTCCGGCGACAGGAGCGGATGGGTCTCCGAGGTGCCTTTGATCTGCGTGACCTCCGCGACGGTCTCCCAGGTCGCCCGCAGGCGCGCGTAGCCCTCGTCAATCGGATCTCCGGCCGTGGTCGTTCGGGCGAACATCTCTCCCTTTGAAAGATTGGAATTATGCGGGATGGAAACGAAATCGGCGCCGGTCTCGGCCCTGGTCTTTCCGAGCCAGACCCAGAGGTCCTCGGGATTCGCGCTCATCGCGGATGAAAACGGCGCGAACCGGCTGGCCTTGTCGGCTCCGTCAGGCGTCAGAACCACGCGGTGCAGGTTCGCTCCGTCCGGCGTCGGCGTGTACTCCCAGCCGATCAGCGTCGTGAATTCGCCGGGCGCGTTGTGTCGCTCCGCCGCCTCGATATTGGTCCGCCAGTGGCTCGCCGTGACGTCGTCGTTCTGGATCTCCTCGAACAGAGACGGGTCGGAATTGATCCAGCGAAGCGCGCGCTCGCGCTCGTTCGGCACGGAGATGAGATCCGCAAGCCGCCATCCCAGAAATGTAAGGAGCCCGATCTTTTCCGGACGCTGCGCATTCTCGACGCCGAGGGTCGTGAGACCATAGAGAAAGAGGCCGAAGGCGTCTTCTTCCTGGCCGGCCTCGGCCAATTCGATAAGCCGTTTGCCGAGCCGCGTTCGCGTCAGGCGCGGGTCGCGCTCGCTGAAGAGGCTGTAGGGCACGCCGAGCATGCCCGCATGGTCGGTGACCGCGAGAAAGTCGAGCGGCGTTTGGAGACGCACCCTGGCGCGGTGATAGGGATGAATGACGCCCTGGCCCTTGGCGAAACGGTAGGCGGTGTCCGCATCGGCGGTCCGGTTGCCAAAGAAATAAGCGTCCGTCGAGAGATTGGTGTGGAGGTGCGTGTCGCCCCAGAGGAGTCTGCCCGGATTTTCCTGTGCGCTGGCGCGGTCCGCCAGACCGGCGGCGCCGGCGAGAGCTGCGGCGACGAGGGCCGCGCGGAAATGAAGGGTTTTCATATGCGTCGTCCTGTCCGGTCGGCCGCGATGCGGTTTCCCTGTTCCTTTTGAAAAGGATCGCATAATCGTCCAAGTCCCTGAAGAATCTTCCGCACAGTCCCGCCGCGCGACCGAACACCTCGCCCGGGCCATGTGAAATGCGGGGGGATTGAAGCGAAATCCGGAGATGGTGCGGATTTGGACTTGACGCCTGAATTCGAAAGCGCAGCGCGCCTCGCGGCGTTCTCGACCGCCTTTGTCGTTTTCGCCGCTGCGGAGGCCTTGGCCCCAAGGCGCGGGCGGGTCGCGCGGCGCAGCCGCCGATGGCTTACCAATGCGGGGCTGCTGATCGCCGGATCGGCCCTTCTGCGATTGACCTTTCCGATCCTCGCCGTCGGGCTGGCCGCGGCGGCGTCGCAGAACGGTTGGGGCGCCCTCGGCCTTGTCGACTGGCCGTTCTGGCTGGAGGCGATGGGCGCCATCGTCGCGCTCGATTTTCTGATCGTTGTCCCCCACGTCCGG
>CAZBOC010000291.1:0-3851 GCA_964493225.1 uncultured Caulobacterales bacterium
GCGGCGCCCGCCGGCGCGCGCGCCGGGCCGCGCCGGCGGGCCTCGCTTCGGCGCTTGTGATCTCCGCGGCGTACAGCCATCGAGGCGTCCGCCGCAATCAGCGCGGCGAAGGGCGAGACCGGCATGCAGGGTGAAAAGCCAAGACGGAACGACAGGGCGCGGCGCGGCTACGTCTTCCTCGCCAGCGCCGGCCGGCGCTACCAGGAACTGGCCGTCAACGCGGCGTTGTCGGCGAGATGGCGCGATCCGCAGACACCGGTCTGTCTCATTCACGGCGGCGAGCCGATGCCCGACCATGTCGGCGAGGCCTTCGACGACCTCGTGGCGATGCCGCCGGTCGAGGGATATGTGGGGGTCATGAACAAGATGCGGATCTATGAATTCGCGCCCTATGAGGAAAACTTCTTCATCGACGCCGATTGCTTCATTCTGAAGTCGGACATGGACCGCCACTGGGAAAAATTCGCGGCGGCCGATTTCGCCTTCGCGGGCGAGGCGGCGCGGGAGGGATCCTGGTACGGACGCCCGATCAGCGCGATGCGCGCGGCGACGGGCGCGCCTTATATCGTGCGGGGCAACACCGGGGTCATCTTCTTCCGCAAGGGCGCCGCGGCGCAGGCCGTCTTCGACCGGGCGCGCGATTTCCTTCGCTCCGCAACCGACGTGCTCGGCGCGATCCACCAGGGCCGAAAAGGTCAGTATTCAGATGAACCATTCTTCGGCGCGGCGATGGGGGCCGCCGGTCTCGCCCCGATAGAATACCGCCCCGAAGAAGGCTCGATCATGGTCACGACGCTGCACGCGCGCGGTTGCGACGCCGACATCGAAGCCGAGCGCTCCGTCGTGAAGAAGCCCCGCTGGAGCCTGCCGACGAACCGGATATGGTCGCCGTCCTATGTCGACCACAGCCCGACGATCATGCATTTTATCGGCCTGAAGCCGAAAAAACTCTTTGACGCGCTGACGCGCCAGGCGCGGGAGAAATTCGGTGTTCCCTATTATGACTTTTTCGCCGCGGCTTGATCGGCTGCAACGAGGCGTCGCCGCCGGGAGGAACGGGCGATGATCGATTTCGAGGGCAAGACCGCGCTGGTCACCGGCGCCGCCGCCGGCATCGGCGCGGCCTGCGCGCGACGCTTCGCTGACGCCGGCGCGCGCGTCGTTCTCGCCGATATCGACGCCGGCAAATGCCGCGCGGCGGGCGAGGCGATCGCGGCCGCTACCGGGCGCGAGACGCTGGCGATCGCCTGCGACGTCGCGGACGAGGCGGCCTGCCGCGCGCTTGTCGATCAGGCGCATGAACGCTTCGCGGCCCTCGACGTTCTCGTCAACAACGCCGGGATCATCGCGCGCGGATCGGTCCTCGATCTTGAGCCGGCGGAATTCGACCGGGTCCTCGGCGTCAACCTGCGCGCCGCTTTCGTCCTGACCCAGATGGTCGCGCGCCGGATGGTCGAGGCGGGACGGCGCGGGTCGATCGTCAACATCTCCTCGCTCAACGCCGTCCTAGCGATCCCCGACCAGGTCGCCTATGTCGCCTCGAAGGGCGGCCTCCAGCAACTGACGAAGGCGAGCGCCCTCGGCCTCGCGCCCCACGGCGTCCGGGTCAACGCGGTCGGTCCCGGATCGATCATGACCGACATCCTGAAAGCCGTGATGGACGACGACGCGGCGCGCAGGAAAATCCTGTCGCGCACGCCGCTCGGGCGCATCGGCGAACCGAAGGAAGTCGCTGACGTTGCGCTGTTTCTGGCGAGCGATCTCGCCTCATACATTACCGGGCAGACGATTTATCCGGACGGCGGTCGCGCGGCCCTGAACTACACTGTTCCCGTCGACGAAGGTCTCGGCGATGGCTGAGGCGCGCGTCGCGGTCGACATAGGCGGCACCTTCACCGACGTGGCGCTCGACGCGCCGTCGGGGCGTTTCACAGCCAAGACGCTGACGACGCCCGACGCGCCGTCCCGAGGGGTCATGGCGGGCCTCGAAGAGGCGATGCGCGGCGCGGGCGTCGGCCCGGGCGAGGTCGCGGTCATTATTCACGGTACGACGCTTGCGACCAATGCGTTGATCGAGCGGCGCGGGGCCAAGACCGCGCTCCTTACGACTGAAGGCCATCGCGACTCGCTTGAAATGGCGCAGGAGAACCGCTTCGAGCAGTATGACGTCAATATCGACCGCCCGGCGCCGCTCGTCCCGCGCTGGCTGCGGCTTCCGATCCGGGAACGGATGAATTATCGCGGCGAGGTTCTTCTCCCGCTCGATGAAGCGAGCGTGCGCGCGGCGCTGGCGACGCTCGACGCTGAAGGCGTTGAAAGCGTCGCGATCGGCTTTCTCCACGCCTATGCGAACCGCGCCCATGAAGAGCGGGCCGGCGAGATCCTCGCCGCCGAGCGGCCGGAGCTTTCCGTGACGCTGGCGAGCGAGGTCGCGCCGGAAATCCGCGAATATGAACGCCTCTCCACGGCGGTTGCGAACGCCTATGTCCGCCCCCTGATGGAAAGCTATTTGCGCGCGCTTGAAGGCGAGTTGAAAGCCGCCGGCTTCTCCTGCCCGTTCCTGCTGATGACGTCGGGCGGCGGGCTTGCGGCGGTGGAGACGGCGGCGCGCTTTCCCATCCGGCTCGTTGAATCCGGACCTGCGGGCGGGGCGGTCCTCGCGGCGGCGATTGCGCGCGAGGCGGGCGCGCGCGAGGCGCTCTCCTTCGACATGGGCGGGACGACGGCGAAGCTTTGCCTGATCGATGATTTCACGCCGCCGACGGCGCGGCTTTTCGAGGTCGACCGCTCCTACCGCTTCAAGAAGGGATCGGGCCTGCCGGTGCGGATCCCGGTCATCGACATGGTCGAGATCGGGGCCGGCGGCGGCTCGATCGCCGCGATCGACGCTCTCGGCCGCGTGCAGGTCGGGCCGGAAAGCGCGGGGTCTTCGCCCGGTCCCGCCGCCTACGGACGGGGCGGGGCGCGCGCGACCGTGACGGATGCGGACGTTCTGACGGGCAGGATCGACCCCGGGGGCTTCGCCGGGGGAGCCATCGGCCTGGACGCCGGCGCCGCCCGCGCGGCCGTCGAGGAAGAGGTCGCCCGCCCCCTCGGGCTGTCGCCGGAGGCCGCGGCCTCGGCGCTCGGCGAGGTGGTCGATGAAAACATGGCGGCGGCGGCCCGCGCCCATGCGGTCGAAAACGGACGCGACGTGTCGGCGCGGGTGATGATCGCCTTTGGCGGCGCGGCGCCCCTGCACGCGGCGAGACTGGCGGAAAAGCTTGGCCTGCGGACGATCATCATCCCTGCGAACGCCGGCGTCGGCTCGGCCGTTGGCTTTCTTCTGGCGCCGGCGGCCTATGAGGTTGTACGCTCACATCCGGCGCGGCTCGATGCGCTGGATGAGGACGCAATCGCGGCCCTGTTCGAGGGGATGCGCGCGGAGGCCGGCGACATCGTCGGGGCCGCCGCGCCCGGAGCGCCGGTTCTCGAGGAGCGGCGCGCCTATATGCGCTATGCGGGCCAGGGCTATGAGATCGCTGTCGACCTCGCCGATGGCGCGGGCGCGCTCGCCCGCCGGCTCGGCGAAGCCTTCGAGAAAGCGTACCGGTCGCTATACGGAAGAATACTGCCTGCGGCCCCGATTGAGATCCTCAGCTGGTCGCTTGCGCTTTCGGCCCGGCCCGCCGCGCGCGGGCCCGGATCCGCCGGCTTGCGCGTTGAAACGTCGCCGCAAGAGAGGCCGGGGCGCGCCGCGCGGCGCGTCTTCGACACCCGCCTTCAGGCGTGGACCGACTATGTGGTCGTCGCGCGCTCTGCGCTGGCGCCGGGCGAAGTCCTCGAAGGGCCTGCGCTCATCGAGGAAGCCC
>CAZBOC010000292.1:0-3815 GCA_964493225.1 uncultured Caulobacterales bacterium
CATCCGCCGCGAGAATGAAAAGCGCATGCCGATCCCCTTCGCGCGCAAGAAGAACGCCGCCCCGGCCATGGCGGCGAGCGCCGCGGTGGCTTTCGGAACGGCCCTCGCGCCGGACGCCGAGGCGCCGCGCGCCGAGGGCGCGCCCGCGACGCGCCAAACAACCTGAATTGTAGCGTAAACTGGACACACAGCCATGGACCGTATTCGTCAAGCCGTACTGCGCGCGCGCGAGGACCAGCCTGCGCAGCCTAGCCGGAAACCCGCCGCGCCCAAGCCCGTCGTCGGACTGCGCCGCGGCGCCGCCGCGAGCCCCCGCGATCTAAGCGACATCCGGTCGGTCGAATGCGATTTCTCGAATTTCGGGCGCAACCGGATCATCTCCAACGAACAGGACCCCGTGCTGAATTCCTATCGGGTTCTCAGAACGCGCGTCCTGCAGAAAATGGACGAAAACGGCTGGAAAACGCTCGCCGTCGCATCGCCGGCCTCGGGAGCGGGCAAGTCAGTCACCGCGATCAATCTGGCCATCGCCATCGGCTCCAAACAGGGCTCGCGCTCGACCCTCGTGGATCTCGATTTCTACCGCCCGAGCATAGCACGCTATCTGGGCCTTGAGGACTTCCCCTCGACCCTTGACTATTTCGAGGGCAAGAAATCGCTGCGCGAGGTGACGGTCCGCCCGAACCTTCCCAACACGCTGGTTCTCGCCAATGAGCGCGTTTCACGGCGCGGGGCCGAATTCCTGACCTCCGAGCGCGCCGACGAACTGATCGAGCGGGCCGTCGACGAATACCAGTCCCGCACGGTCATTTTCGACATGTCGCCGCTGCTCGGCTGCGACGACACCCTTGCGTTCCTGCCCAGGGTAGACTGCCTTCTGCTCATCGCCGCGAGCGGCCAGACGCGTGTCGCGGAGTTGAAGGAAGCCCAGCGCCTTCTCCAGGATGCGAACGTGATAGGAACGGTTCTGAATAAAGCGCCGTCAGCCCTCGCTCCAAACTACTACTATTATTAAGCGTTCAGCGACGCGCCGCCGTCAAAGTCCATTTGCGCACGGTCCGCGTTGGGAATTTATTGGTGAATAACCGGTAACCTCGTTCCTGATCGGCGTGACGGGCTTGCATCTTCGGGTAGACTTCCCAGTTTCGTGTTGCCGCGGATGCATCCTTTTAGTCCGTTTTGTCGTGTCGCAGGCGGAACTTGCGCTGAAGGTTTTATTCAATGGGGCTTTCCTCGTCCGTAAAGGCGGCCTTGGCGATCACCGCGCTCGTCTTCGCCTATTTCGCCGTCAGCACTCTGTTTCGCGCCGCGTCGAATGGTGAAACCGCCGATGCTGCGCCCGAGGAAAGTCCATTCACCGTTTCGGTCAGGACGATCGCGCCGGAAAACTGGCGAGACGAGGTGTTTCTGCGCGGGCGGACCGAAGCGCTGCGAAAAGTGACGGTGCGCAGCGAAACGGCGGGCGTCGTCGCCGAAACGCCTGTCGAACCCGGCAGGCTCGTGGCCGAAGGCGACATTCTCTGCCGGCTGCGGATCGACGCGCGCGAGGCGGCTCTCAGGGAAGCCGAGGCGGCCCTCGCCAAGGCGAGGCTCGATTACGACGCCGGCGTGAAGCTTTCAAAGGACGGATTTCGCTCGGAGACGTCCGTCGCCTCCCTCAAGGCGGCCTTGGATCTCGCCAAAGCCAGCGTCGAACAGGCGCGGGTTGAAATCGGCAAGACACGCATCTCGGCGCCGTTCGCCGGCGTTTTCGACGATCGCGCCGTGGAAGTCGGCGACTTTCTCAAGATCGGCGACCCCTGCGGCGTCGTCATGGAGCGCTCGCCTATTCTCGTCGTCGGCTTCGCCTCGGAACGCGACGTCGGCAAACTGTCCGTCGGAGACCGCGGCCTCGCCCGTCTGTCGACGGGAGAGACGATCGACGGCGCGGTGCGCTTCATCGCAAGCTCCGCCGATCCGGCGACGCGGACCTTCAGGATCGAGCTTGAAATCCCCAACGAGGACGGCGCGATAAAGGACGGCGTCACCGCCGATTTCACGATTTTCGCAGCCGATCGGGACGCCTATCTCGTACCGCGCTCGGCGCTGATTCTCGACGACGAAGGCCGGCTCGGCGTTCGCAGCGTGAAGGACGGCGTCGTTCACCTGAACGCGGTCAGGCTGCTCGGCGAGGCGGCGGGGGGCGTCTGGGTCGGCGGTCTTGACGGAAGGCTGGAGCTGATCGTCAGGGGTCAGGAGTTCGTCGCCGAAGGCCAGACCGTCGACGTCGCGCGCAGCGAAGCCGACGACCGGCGCGGGACCGCCCTGTGACCGGCCTCATCGACGCAGCGTTCAGCAGAACGCGGGTGGTCATGACCGCCCTCGTAGTTCTTGTGTTTTTCGGGTTCGCCGCCTTTCAGTCGATCCCGCGCGAGGCCGACCCCGACATCACCGCGCCCTTCGTCCAGATCACGCTGCCCCTGCCGGGCGTCTCGCCGGAGGACGGCGAACGGCTCCTCGTCAAACCGACCGAACTGGAGCTCCAGACGCTCGAAGGCGTCAAGCAGATGGACAGCCTCGCCTATGACGGCGCGGCGCGGATCTTTATCGAATTCGAGACGTCGATCGACATCAACGCCGCCGTGCTCGACGTGCGCGAGGCGGTGGACAGGGCCAAGGCCGAATTCCCCGACGACGCCGAAGAGCCGGTCGTCGACGAATTCAACATCCAGAACCAGTACCCGATACTGACCATCATTCTCTCCGGGGACGCGCCCGAACGCGCGGTCTACACGGCGGCGAAAAAGCTCCAGGACCGCCTCGAAACCATCAACGGCGTGCTCGACGCGACATTGACCGGCGCGCGCGAGGAACTCCTCGAAGTGATTATCGATCCCGAGGTGATCGAGGCTTACGGGCTCACGGAAATCGAAGTGGCGAACGCGGTCATCGCCAACAACCAGCTCGTGACCGCCGGCGAAATCGCCCTCGAAGACGGTCGCTTCGCCACGAAGCTGCCGGGCGTCATCAAGACCGCCGAGGACCTGATGTCGGTCCCGGTGCGCACGAGCGGCGATCGCGTCGTCACCGTCTCAGACGTCGCCGACGTGCGCCGCACCTTCGTCGACCGCAAGGGACACGCCATCTTCAACGGCAAGCCCGCGATCGGCGTCGAAATTTCCAAGCGGGCGGGGGCGAACATTGTCGAAACCATCAACGCCGCCCGCGCGGCCGCCGAGGACGAGTCGCAGTTCTGGTCCGCCTCGATCGAGCACACCTTCATCAACGATCAGTCGGTTTTCGTCGAGGAGGCGCTGTCGAGCCTGACGTCGTCCGTCATAACGGCGATCCTCCTCGTCATGATCGTCATCGTCGCCGCCCTCGGGCTCCGCTCGGCGCTGATGGTCGGCGTCGCCATTCCGACGACGTTCCTGATGGCGTTTCTGATACTCTCCATCCAGGGCTACACGCTCAACATGATGATCATGTTCGGCCTCATTCTCGCGGTCGGAATGCTCGTCGACGGGGCGATCGTCATTATCGAATACGCCGACCGCCGGATGGCGGAGGGCGCGGAGCGCGCCGTCGCCTACGCTGAGGCGTCCAAGCGCATGTTCTGGCCGGTGATCACCTCCACGGCGACGACCCTGGCCGCCTTCGTGCCCTTTCTGTTTTGGGACGACATCACCGGCGAATTCATGCGTTATCTGCCTCTGACGCTGATATTCGTCCTGACCTCGTCGCTGGTTGTGGCGCTGATTTTCCTGCCCGTGCTCGGCTCGCTCATGCGTCTGCCCGCATTTTTCAAAAAGCGCCTCGGCGTCAAGGGCAAGACG
>CAZBOC010000293.1:0-3806 GCA_964493225.1 uncultured Caulobacterales bacterium
CTCGGCGTGACCGAGGCGGGCGGGCTTCGCATCGGCTCGGTGAAATCGGCGATCGGTCTCGGCTCGCTCCTCTGGGCCGGCATTGGCGATACGATACGCGTTTCGCTCTCCGCCGATCCGGTGGAGGAAGTGAAGGTGGGCTTTGATATCCTGAAGTCGCTCAATCTGCGCCATCGCGGCGTTAACGTGATTTCCTGTCCATCCTGCGCGCGCCAGGGCTTCAACGTCATCGAAACCGTTGAAAAGCTGGAGGCGCGGCTCGCCCATATCACTACGCCGATGACGCTTTCCGTGATCGGCTGCGTCGTCAACGGTCCGGGCGAGGCGCGCGAGACCGATATCGGCTTCACCGGCGGCGGCGCGGGGAAAGAGCACGGCATGATCTATCTCGATGGCGAGGTCGACCATCGCATCGACAACGCCGAACTCATCGACCATCTTGTCGAGCTCGTTGAAAAACGCGCTGAAGAGATCAAGGCGCGCGAGGCGGGCGAGAGCGTCGCCGCTGAATAGCGCCGTGAAAGCCTCGCCGGCGCGCGCGGGGGGCGGCCCCCCGCGCTTTTTTTATTTGAAAGCACACGGATGATACCCCAGGAGAAGCTGGACGGGCTGATCGAGAAATTTGAGACGATTGAATCCGAGATGTCGTCGGCGACTGATTCCAGTGAGATCATCCGTCTGTCCAAAGAGCATGGCGAACTCAAGCCAGTCGTCGAGAAAGCGCGCGTTCTCGTCGACGCCCGAAAACAGCTCGCGGACCTGGAGGAACTCGTCGGAGGCGACGACGCCGAAATGGCCGAAATGGCGCGGGCCGAGCTGGCGGAACTGAAGGACGTGGTCCCCGGCCTTGAACAGGAGCTTCAACTGCTTCTTCTGCCCAAGGACAAGGCCGACGATTCAAGCGTCATTCTCGAGGTGCGCGCCGGAACAGGGGGCGACGAAGCCGCGATTTTCGCCGGCGATCTCTTCCGGATGTATCAGCGCTTCGCGCAATTGAACGGATGGTCCGTCGAGATCCTCTCCCAGTCCGAATCGGAGGCCGGCGGCTACAAGGAGATTCAGGCGAGCATTTCCGGGCACGGCGTATTCGCCATGATGAAATTCGAAAGCGGCGTTCACCGCGTCCAGCGCGTGCCCGAAACGGAAACGCAAGGCCGCGTCCACACGTCGGCTGCGACGGTCGCCGTTCTGCCCGAGCCCGCGGAAGTCGACATCGAGATCAATGAAAGCGACCTGCGCGTCGATGTCTTCCGCGCCTCCGGCCCCGGCGGCCAGTCGGTCAACACGACGGATTCGGCGGTCAGGATCACCCACCTGCCGACGGGCATCGTCGTCAGCCAGCAGGACGAAAAATCCCAGCACAAAAACCGCGCCAAGTCCATGAAGGTGCTGCGCGCCCGGCTCTACGAGGCCGAACGCGCCAAGGCCGCGGCCGAACGCGCCGATGCCCGACGCAGCCAAGTCGGCTCCGGCGACCGGTCCGAACGCATCCGCACCTATAACTACCCCCAGGGCCGGGTCACCGACCACCGCATCAATCTGACCCTGCGCAAGCTTGATCAGGTGTTGGAAGGTGAAGCGCTCGGCGAAATCACCGAGGCGCTGATTTTGCAGGACCGGGCCGACAGGCTCGCCGCCATGCAGTCGTCGCAGGCGTGACGGGTCGTGGCGAAGACCTGGCGGACCGCACGACGGTCGAGGCCGCGATCCGCGAGGGCGGCCGGGCGTTTCAGGCGATCTCGTCGACGCCGATGCTGGACGCGCGCCTGCTCGTCGGGCGTGTTCTCGGGCTCGACGCGGCCGGACTGATTCTCGCTGGACGCGAAGTTATTTCGCATCCGGAACATAAAAAAATTCGGGCGCTGATCGATCGTCGCAGCGAGGGCGAGCCGGTCTCGCATATTCTCGGCGAGAGGGAGTTTCGCAGCCTGACGTTCCGTTTGCGGTCCGGCGTTCTCGCGCCGCGCCCGGAGAGCGAAACGCTGATCGACGCCGTCGAGACCGCGCGCCCGCGCAGCGCGGCGCTTCGGGTGCTGGATCTCGGCGTCGGTTCGGGATGCCTTCTGGCCGCGCTCCTTGCAAGTTTTCCGAAAGCCGTCGGCGTCGGGGTCGATCGCAACACCGAAGCCGCCGCGCTCGCCCGGGAAAACGCCCGACTGAACGGGGTCGATGAGCGCGCCCACATCATGGCGGGCGACTGGGGCCGGGCGCTGACTGCGAAATTTGACGTAATTGTAACAAATCCTCCTTATATCCCGTACACGGCTCGCGAGAGTCTTCCGCGCGAAGTCCGCGAACATGAAGACGAGCGCGCGCTTTTCGCCGGCGAAGATGGTCTTGACGCGTACAGGGAGATTTTGAGCGACGTCGCGCGCCTGCTAGCCGTCGACGGCTTTCTTGTCATGGAACTCGGCGCGGGACAGGCGCAGGCCGTGACGTTGCTTGCCCGGCGGACGCTTCCGCTGGCCCGCGTCACGATCGCCCCGGATCTCGCCGGCGCGCCCCGCGCCCTGATGATCGACAGATCGCAGCCGGCGAATAGTCTTTGAAAAAAGCATTGAAATGCCCGACGCGCTCGCTATTATAAGAGAGACGGACAAGCAGCGTTCGAGAACTGAAAACGCTGAGGCGTCTCACCCCCCAGGTTTCCACTTTCCGCGTCGCGATTTGCGATGCGACCGAAACCCGGGATGAACACCAAAACAGGGCGCGTCATCGATAGCTATCAGGATCGCTAGATCGAAATCGCGATAGCGCGTGATTGAATTCCGCTGAAATTAAACATTGAGACTGGTTCGGGGATGAACAAACCAAACAATCGACAGAGCACTTCGATGAAACGCGGACGGAACCAGCGGCGTCGCCTGGGCGGCGGACCGTAGCCGATCCGGGCCCTCGACTCTATCGGGCCGGACGTGCGCATCCGCGGCACGGCGAATCAGATTTTCGACAAATATCAGGGGCTGGCGCGGGACGCCGCCTCCTCCGGCGATCGGGTCCGTGCGGAGAATTACCTGCAGCATGCAGAGCATTATTTCCGACTGATCAAATCGATGCAGCCTTCTCCGGCCCCGTCTCCGGCGAGCGAACTGGTCGATGCCGACGGCGAGCAGCCGACGATTGACGATGAACCCGCCAAGTCGCGCGCAGTCGCCAACGGCTCGGAAACCGAAATTGATTCGGGCGCCGATCAGCCGGAGGAGCGCGCGGCGAAAGGCGCCGGCGCGCGCGAGCAGTCGACGTCGGAGGAAGGGCCGTCAGGCGGGGCCGCGAGCGATGACGCCGCGGCGCAGGAAGAAAAGAAAGCCAAACGCCGTCGCCCCCGGCGCGCGTCGAAGAAAGAGACCGGCGAGGGCGAGGCTTCCAGCGCGCCCGAAGAGGCCGTCGCTTCCTGATCCCGCCCGATTCCGTCAGGAGACGGATGACAGACGCGTCGATATCACAGACGCGTCGATATCAATGGCGCGTAAATCAGTTTGACCCTGAAGATCCCGACGCCGTGCGCGACGCCGCACTGTTCGCCGCCGAGCGCGCAGACTTTGGCGGGGTCAAGATCAATATTCTCCAATTCGCCCGCGCGCAGATCGCCTGACCGAAAATGAGCGCGGTCCCTGAGCTAACGGCCGCGCCCCCGAGCCGCGCGGCGCCCCACGAGCCGCGCAGCCGAGGCCGCGCCCGGGACGATTCGCGGTGACCTTGCGGTCTCGAGGTCTTTGAACCTCGTTCACGCGTCCGACTCCGCGGAAGCGGCGGCGAGGGAGCTCGAGATCTTCTTCGCCGCCGGGGAGCTCCACGAGTGGAGCCCC